>JAQWLZ010000037.1 GCA_029247025.1 Alphaproteobacteria bacterium
ACTTTGAGAAAGATAAAATAATTTATTCTCGTTTCTGGAAAAATTGTACTAAAGAAAATTCTAATAAAAAAGAAATAAGGGATATTGTTGAAATAACAAAAAAAATATTTTTACAGAATTATTCTACTAATATTTATAATAAGATAACTAATAATAGAAATAAATTTATAAAAATTGATGAATTAGTTTCAACTGCAAATAAAATTGTCCCTTATTTAACTCCTACAAAAGCCGAACTAAAAATAGAAAACAAAAAATTTCTTAAAGATAAAGTGGGGATAGAGACTGACCAAGGTCTATTTTTATCTTCTGTTCTCTCAAATAAATTAGAAGGAAATCATTTATGTCATTCTATGTTATTGCCAACTGAATTAGCTCTAGAGAAAAAAGAGGAATTTATAAAGACTAATAAAGTTCAATTTGACGGAGCTAGTGTTGAAAAATTTGGTAAGCATGTAATAGTTACACTGGAAAATGGAGAATATTTAAACGCAGAAGATGAAAGAACATTAATACCCCTAGAAGCAGCCATTGATTTAGCTTTATTAGATGAAAATAGTGATATTGCAGTTTTAAGAGGCGAAACAGTTAAACATACTAAATATAAAGGTCTAAGGACTTTTGGCGCCGGAATTAACCTAACTCATTTATATCAAGGGCAAATATCTTTTCTTTGGTATATAAAAAGAGATATGGGAGCAGTTAATAAAGTATTTAGAGGTCTTGCTTCACAATATTATGGGCCAGAAGAATCTTTATTTCCATTAAAAGAAAAACCTTGGATTGCGACTCTAGATACATTTGCAATTGGAGGTGGTTGTCAATACTTGCTAGTTATGGACCATATTATAGCAGAAAAAGGAAGTTATATGACCCTTCCAGCAAGAAAAGAAGGGATTATTCCCGGTATGGCAAATTTAAGATTATGGAGATTTACTGGAGATAGGATAGCAAGACAAGCTATTCAAAATGGCTTAACCATTCATTCGGATAGTACAGAAGGAAAATTAATTTGTGATGAAATAATTGAAAAGGGAACTATGGATGAAAAATTATTAAAAACTATAGATGCTTATACTAATTCAGGTGTAGTTGGTTCAGCAAGTAACAGAAGATCATTTAGAATTGGTCAAGAACCACTAGATACCTTTAGAAAATATATGAGTGCATATTGCCATGATCAAGCCTACTGTCATTTTAGTGATGCACTTATTAAAAACCTTGAACATTATTGGAATGCTGCATCTAGGCCAGTTAAATAATTTAAGATGAATGATATAAAAAAATGGATTGCTGAAACTAATAAAATAGTAATTTTTACAGGTGCCGGAATTAGTACAGAATCTGGAATTCCAGATTTTCGAAGTCCAGGTGGGATATGGACAAAAATGCAACCTATAATGTTTCAAGACTTCTTATCATCAGAAGCTTCACAAATAGAGTCTTGGAAACGAAAATTCGTAATTGATAAAGATATGAAAGTAGCAAAACCTAATATCGGTCATATAGCTATATCTAAATTATATTCAAAAAATAAAATAAGCTATATATTAACCCAAAACATCGATAACTTACATCATGACTCCGGTATACCTGACAATAAAATTATCGAGTTACATGGAAATAGTACATATGCAAAATGTCTTAATTGTAATAAAAGGTATGAATTAAGTTATATAAAAGAATTTTTAGAAAAAAAGGATAATAATTATTCTACAGCACCTAAGTGTATTGAGTGTAATGGAATAATAAAGTCTGCTACTATATCATTTGGACAACCTATGCCTATTAAGGAAATGCAAATTGCAGAGAAATCATCAATAGAATGTGATCTATTTATTGTAATTGGCTCATCTCTTAAAGTTTATCCAGCTGCTGGATTACCTATACTAGCAAAAAAAAATGGCGCAAAATTAATAATTATTAATCGAGAAACAACTGAATTAGACTCAATTTCTGACAGGGTATTAAATAAAGAAATAGGCGTGACATTAGATAAATTATTTTATTAATTAAAAATATTAAATGGTGGGAACGAGAGGATTCGAACCTCCGACCTATTGATTAGGAATCAATTGCTCTATCCAGCTGAGCTACGTCCCCGTGCTTACCAACCGCACATACGTTCCCACGTGATTATGTGTTTAACTTATATAGCTCAAATATGTAAGAAAAAGCTTAAAGAAATAAGAACTCATTATTTGAGACCAAAAAGATTTATATTTTCTTTAAAATTGATGTTGTCTAGTTATTATACATAAAGTATAATCAAAGTTCTGAAATAATTTTGAATAAGAAAAAACTTGAGGGAGTTAAATTATGAGCGGTCCAGTTACTTATGAGCTTAGAGAAAATATAGGAATTATTACTGTAAATAATCCTCCGGTAAATGCATTATCCCAGGCTGTAAGAGCTGGTTTGTCTGAATGCTTAAAAGAAGCCCTAAACGATTCTTCAGCTGAAGCAGTAATTGTGACTGGCGGCGGAAGAACATTTATGGCAGGCGCTGATATCTCAGAATTTGGGAAACCTACAATGGACCCTGATTTAAACTCAGTCATATTTGAATATGAAGATAGTAATAAGCCAACCATTGCTGCTTTACATGGAACTCCTCTAGGGGGAGGTCTCGAAGTTTCTATGGGGTGTCAGTATCGTGTAGCCAATTCTAAAACCCTTCTTGGATTGCCTGAAGTAAAGCTAGGTCTACTACCGGGAGCAGGAGGAACACAAAGATTACCTCGATTAGTAGGACCTGAGTTAGCTTTAGAAATGATAACTAGCGGTAATCCTATACCTGCTGAGAAAGCTATGGAAGAAGGTTTAGTTTCAGAAGTTTATAATAATGTTTCACATGAAGAACTAATAGATAATGCTATTATTTTTGCTAAAAAAACCCTAAGTAATAATACTCATCCTAAGTCAAGAGAGAGAACTGAGAAAATCTCCAATATATCTCCAGATATATTTGATAATGCTATTAAAAAAATTACTCCTAGACTTAGAGGGCGTAAAGGACCACTTCGCTGTATAGAAGCTGTAAGGGGTGCAGTTGACCTTAATTTTGAAGAAGGTATAAAAAATGAAAGAGATTTATTTAAATTATGTCATGACTCTGATGAATCAGAAGCATTAATTCATTCTTTCTTCTCTGAAAGAATGGCTAATAAAATTCCCGGGATGGCTAAGGATACACCACTAAGGCCTATCAATAAAGCTGTTGTTATTGGATGTGGAACTATGGGCGGTGGTATAGCTATGAGCTTTGTTAATGCAGGCATCCCAGTAAGCATTATAGAAACAACATCTGAGTTTCTTGATAAAGGTATGAATATAATTAAAAATAATTATGCTACAACTGTATCTAAGGGAAGATTATCTCAAGAAAATATGGATAAAAGAATGAGTCTTCTAACTCCCACTCTTGACTGGGATGTAATAAAAGAAGCAGATATAGTAATTGAGGCTGTTTTTGAAGAAATGGAAATTAAAAAAGAAATATTTACAAAAATTGATAATTTGGCAAAAGAAGGGGCTATACTTGCTTCAAATACTTCAACTCTAGATATTGATGAAATAGCTGACGCTACCAATAGACCAGAAGAAGTTGTAGGAACTCATTTCTTTAGTCCCGCAAATGTAATGAAATTATTAGAAATAGTAAGAGGTAGTAGGACAAAATTAGATATTTTAGCTACATTAATGTCTTTAGCAAAGAAAATTAAGAAAGTAGGTATTATAGCTGGTAATTGTGATGGTTTCGTCGGCAATAGAATGTTCCATCAATATGTTATGCAAGCACACTTATTAGTAGAAGAAGGAGCAACTCCAGAACAAGTTGATTCTGTTGCAGAAAACTGGGGATGGGCTATGGGTCCATTTGCTGTAAATGACTTAGCAGGCAACGATGTGGGTTGGTTAATTAGAAAAAGACACAAAGCAGAGAGCTATTATGAAGGAAAAAAATATGCTTCTGACGTTGCAGACCGTTTATGTGAACTAGGAAGATTTGGTCAAAAAGTAGGAAAAGGTTTTTATAAATATGATCCTAAAACAAGAAAAAGAGAATCTGACCCTGAAGTTCATAAAATTATCGAAGATGTAAGAAGAGAAAAAGGTGTTAATCCAAGAGAAATATCTGATGACGAAATTCTTTCTCGTTTACATGGCGCATTAATAAATGAAGGTACGCGAATTCTAGAAGAAGGCCATGCTTTTAGAGCATCTGATATTGATGTTTGTTATGTAAATGGTTATGGTTTTGCTGCACATAGAGGAGGCCCTATGTGGCAAGCAGATAAAATAGGAGTAAACAAAGTTGCTAAAGAGATAAATAATCATAGGAATGCTGATAATTTATCATGGCCAGAATCTAAGTTAATAAATCAATTAGAAGAATCTAATGGGAAACTAAGCGAATTTATTCCAGACACATCTAACCCATCAAAAAGAAGTTAAAGGAGAAATATAATGAGAGAAGCAGTTATAGTATCTACAGCAAGAACGCCTATAGGAAAAGCCTATAGAGGAGCATTTAATAATACTCACGGAGCAGTTTTAGGCGCACATGCAATAAAACATGCTATAGAGAAAGCAAATATAGATCCATCTGAGGTTGAAGATGTAATAATGGGATGTGGTACACCAGAAGGAGCAACTGGCGTAAATATTGCTAGACAATCAGCAATTAGAGCAGGTCTTCCTGTTTCTACAGCCGGAGTTACAGTTAATAGATTTTGTTCATCAGGCATGCAAACTATTGCTATGGCAGCACAAAGAGTAATTGTAGATAATGTGCCTGTAGCAATTGGTGGAGGTTTAGAATCTATAAGTCTAGTACAAAACGACCATGCAAATAAACATCATATTCATGAAGACTGGATTTTAAATAATAAACCAGAGTTATATATGAGTATGCTTGATACTGCTGAAGTGGTAGCAGATAGATATAATATTTCAAGAGAAGCTATGGATGAATTTGGTTTACAAAGTCAGCTTAGAACTGCTGCTGCTCAGCAGGCAGGTAAATTTGATGATGAAATAGTTCCTCTAAAGTCTACTAAATTAGTTCAAGATAAAGAAACTGGTGATATTTCTGAAGTTGAAGTTATGCTCGAACAAGATGAAGGAGTTAGAGCAGATACTAATAAAGAAGGTTTATCTAGTCTAAAACCAGTTCTTGGAGAAGATAAAACAATAACTGCTGGAAACGCTAGTCAATTATCAGACGGTGCATCCGCATGCGTAATAATGGATTCTAAACTTGCAGAACAAAGAAATATTGAACCTCTTGGAACATTTAGAGGTTTAGCAGTAAGTGGTTTAGAGCCAGATGAAATGGGAATAGGACCAGCTCTTGCTGTACCGAGACTTTTAGAAAGAAATAATCTTAAAATGGATGATATTGATTTGTGGGAATTAAATGAAGCTTTTGCCGTTCAAGTTTTATACTGCAGAGATAAGTTAGGTATTCCAAATGAAAACTTGAATGTAAATGGCGGAGCAATAGCAGTTGGGCACCCTTATGGAATGTCTGGTTCAAGATTAGTTGGTCATGCCTTAATTGAAGGTAGAAGGCGTAAAGCTAAATTTGTTGTAGTTACAATGTGTATAGGTGGGGGCCAAGGAGCTGCTGGATTATTTGAAGTAAATCCTGCTAGCTAATAATTAAATTAAGGCCTCAAATATATTTGAGGCCTTATAAAGACTAATTTTATGCAGTTCCAGATATTGTAACTCCTCCATCCATAACTATAGTTTGGCCAGTAATAAAACCTCCTGAATCAGAAGCAAGCATAATTGCTGCACCGGCAACTTCATCTGGTATTCCTATTCTCCTTAAAGGAGCATTTTTTTCAACATTTCCTAAAATTTCTGGATTTTCCCATAACGCTTTTGCAAAATTAGTTTTTATTATGCCAGGTAATAAAGCATTTACATTAATATTCTGAGGTCCCCATTCAACAGCGAGCGATCTAACTAATCCTAAATCAGCTGTTTTAGATATCGAGTATGCACCAAGAACATCGCTTCCAGTTATTCCAGCTATAGATGAAATAACTATTACTTTTCCTCCTCCTGCTTCTGCCATCTTAGGAATAATCATATTAGAAAGCCATAGATTTGATTTAACATTATTATTCATAACCTTATCGAAGGCTTCATCTGTAATTTTAGCTAATGGTCCATAATAAGGATTAGAAGCTGCATTCAATACTAAAATATCAACCTTACCTAATTTTTCATACGATACATTACAAAGATTTTGTAAAGCATCTTTACTAGAAATATTACATTCTTCAGCATAAGCCTCTCCGCCTAAAGCCTTAATTTCTTCTACAACTACATTACAGGCATCTATTTTTCTACTTGAAATCATTACTTTGGCCCCATACTGAGCCATCCTAACAGCTATTGCTTTTCCTATACCCCGGCTAGAACCAGTTATTACGGCTGTTTTTCCTTTTAAATCAAATAATGGGTTATTGTCCATGCTATACCTTTCATTCTTTATTTATAAATATTTTCAAATATGTTAGCGTTTGATCATATTCATAATTTGGAAAAGTGTAAAATGGAAAAGTATAATAAAGCAACTAAACTAGATAATTTTAAACCACGAATTAAAAAATTAACTGAAAGGGATTTAAGGATACAGCTAGCCGCAGCATATAGAATATTTAATCATTTAAAGTGGGATTATTTAATTTATGGGCATATAACTGTAAGAGTTCCTGGACCTGAAAAACATTTTTTAATTAATCCTTTTGGCTTACGTTATGATGAGGTTACCGCCTCAAATTTAGTAAAAATAGATTTAGATGGAAATATAGTTGGAGAAAGTGAATATCCTGTTAATCCGGCTGGATTTATAATTCATTCAGCAATTCACTCTGCTAGAGAAGATGCGCATTGTGTGATGCATACACATACCCCCGCGGGCATGGCAGCGGCAGCTTTAAAAGAACCTATAAAAAATATTGATTTTGATAGTACAGCATTAACCAACCAAATTGCTTTTCATGACTTTGAAGGTGTAACTGTAAGGGCAGAAGAATGTAAAAGATTATCAGATAATTTAGGAAAAAAGAGTGTTATGATTCTTAGAAATCATGGTTTGTTATCTGTTGGCTCAACTATACCTCATGCATTTATTAGGCTTCATTCACTGGAAAGAGCATGCCTTGTTCAAACTTTAGCTAGGTCCACAAATGAAGATTTAATTGAAGTTTCAGATAATATAGCAAAATCACATGCGAATGAAATTGAAAATTCTGATAAAGGTGAACTAGCTTTCAATGCTATGATGAGGTTAATGGAAAAAATAGATCCCTCTTACAAAAACTAATTTATATAAATACCTTCAGTTCTTTTAATATTTCTTCAGCATCTATATTATGCGAGAAATGAGTATAATATTTTCCATTTTGATCCATTAAATATATAAAAGCAGAATGATCAATCGTATATTCTAAATCAGAATCTTCTAGCAAAACTTTTTTCTTGTAGACCCTCCACGCTAAAGCCGCTTGATCTACCTGTTCTTGACTACCCGATAATCCAATGATTTCCTTATGAAATATATTTGCAAATTCTGATACTTTTTCATAATTATCTCGCTCTGGGTCTAAAGTAACAAAAACAGCATTTATTTTATTACTATCTTCATCTAAAGAATCCAAAACACTACTAATCATTGTCAGTCCATATGGACAAATATCCGGGCAAGATGCAAAACCAAAAAATATTAATAATGGTTTGCCTTTAAAGCTTTCAATATTATATTTTTTTCCATTTTTACCTATTAAATCAAAATCTCCACCTATACTCGCATCTTGTTTCGATTCTAAATTAACTTTATTTTTATTGTCTAGCTTACTAAAATAGAAAAAATCAGATAGTAACCAAAAAATCACTAAGACTATTGATATGCCTATACCTCTTTTTATTCCTTTTAAAAAAGGTGATTTCATTTTTTATACAAACCTTTCATATATATTCTTAGAATTATAAATTATTTTAGGTAATAAATTAATGAACCTTACTCTGCATATGCCATCTAAAAAATCAAACCTACTTACTGCTAAATTATCAATCCAAAAGGGTAATGTGTAATTTGGCTCAGCCCCAATGGAATGAGCAATAGCTGCTTTTATTGGGCCTCCATGAGAAAATATAACTATTTCTCCTTCTTTCCTCGTATCCATTATATTTTCAATACCAGTAATTACGCGATTATATAAATTATTATAGCTTTCTCCACCAGGAGGAGTGTATTTTGGATCACATAACCAAGTTGGATGAAAAACATTTAATTCTTTTGTAGTTTCTTCTAACTTTTCATATTTAAGCCCTTGCCATTCTCCAAGGTTTTGCTCTCCAAAATTTTTATCTATAATATAGTCTTTATATTTAAAACCTTCTTTAATAGTGGCGTCCATAGTTTTAATAGTTCTCGTTAAATGTGAAGAATATACGTAAGCATTTTTAGGTAAGATATCAGATAATATCTTATATGAATCTGTATCACTTACATCACAATCGACGTCGTTATCACCATAACAACATCCATTATTTCCTATAACAGGGGCATGTCTCACCCACCAAAATCTAATTTCAGACAATATTTTTACTCCGCATTTCCCAATAGTAATCCTTTTTTTTTAGCAAAGGAATAAGAATATAACAATAAACTTATCCCAATAAATATATATATTAAATTTATAAAACAAGCTTTTAATAGAAGGTCAACTTGAAAAACCCCTTCAAAAAAAGTTAGGCGCATCCCCTCAAATATATATGTTGCAGGAATTAGCATTGAAACAGGTTGAAGCCATTCTGGTAAAATACTTATTGGATAAAATACTCCACATAAAGGCTGAATAAAAAATAATGCCGCCCATGCAAAAGTCTCTGCTGATAAGCCGAAACGAATTAATAAAGCACATATCGCTAGACCTAAGGACCAACCCATAACAATCAAATTTATAAAGAATAATATAAAACCTAATCCATAAGAAGGTATCTGGAAATCAAATAAAAAGTAAGCTGCTAGGCCTGCTCCGCCCACCCCTATTAGGGTTCTGATAAGGCTAGCAACTATCAATGATAAAATTAATTCTATAGGTTTTAATGGAGATACAGCTATATTTCCTAAATTTCTAGACCAAAGTTCCTCAATAAATGATAAAGTTACACCTAGTTGGCCCCTAAATAAAGTATCCCACATAATTACTGAAGCTATTAAAACTCCTGATGCTAATAAAAATATATTAGAGTTTTGAGCAAGAAATTTACTCATAAATGCCCATAAAACCATATTTAAAAATGGCCAGTATATCAATTCTAAAACTCTAGGCCATGAAACCATAAATAAATAAATGTGCCTTAGTATCATAGCATAAATTCTTCTGATAAATAAAATCATTAATTACTATACCTATCATTTCTTGCTAATTGTAAAAACACCTGTTCAAGATTGTTTCTCTTATAACGTCTTATTAAATCAGCTGGGGACCCTTGATCAATTACCTTGCCTCGACCCATCATAATAACATTATTACACATCCTCTCTACTTCTGGCATATTATGTGAAGCAAGAATGAATGTTGCCCCGGAGTTATTTTTGTACTCTTCTAGATATGTACGTATCCAATCAGCATGATCAGGATCTAATGAAGCAGTTGGCTCATCTAAAAAAAGTATTTTAGGATCATTAATCAATGATTTAGCAATAGATACTCTTGTTTTCTGTCCAGCAGACAACCTACCTACCCTTCTTTTTAATAAATCTTTTATATCTAAATCTTGAGCTAATTTTTCTATTTTATATGACAAGTTTTTCACCCCATAAATATGTCCAAATACTGTTAGATTTTGTAAAACTGTTAATTTATGAGGAAGTTCAACAAATGGAGAAGCAAAATTAATTTCTTTTGATATCTGATTTCTATACTTATAAATATTTTTATTTAAAATATTTATTGTTCCTGATGAGGATTTTAAAATTCCCATCAGCATCATAATTATAGTAGTTTTTCCTGCTCCATTACTTCCTAATAATCCTAATGTGTGAGATTTTTCTATTGAAAAAGAAATACTATTTACGGCTTTTATATCGCCATAATTTTTGGAAACATTTCTTACAGAAACCACTATATCTAAAGGCGTTTCCATTATTTTATGATTTGACAAAATATTAACCTTTATTATTTTTTTTATAAAATTTTATATTTTTAATAATTAATGGTGAAAGAGATAATAGTGATAAGCCTGATAAACCTATAATTATTTTTATAGAGTCATAACCATTGAGACTAAAAACATTTCCAGAAATAAATACTTCACTTGCCCCCTCTCCTAGAAGAGAATAAACAGCTGTTCCTGGAATAATACCTATAAGCGTAGTCACAGCATAAATTTTAAAACGAATTCCTAATAATGCAGGAGCTATATTAACAAACACAAATGGAAATATTGGCATAAGTCTCATAAATAATAAATAATAAAAAGCGTTATTATTTATTCCATGTTCTATTCTTTGCAAGATGCTTTTTTTATTAATAATTTTTTTGCTAAAAAAACCTCTTAAAAGGCTCTTGGCCATTAAAAATATTATACAAGCCCCTATTGTTGCTGCAATAACTGTTAAAAAGCATCCAATTTTCCAGCCAAACACATACCCCCCTGATACTGTTAGCAACCAAGCGCCTGGTAATGAAAAAATAACTGTTACTATATAAAGTAATATAAATAAAATAGAAGCACGGTAAAAATTTACTTGTATGTAACTTAAAATATGATCATGATGCTGGTTAATAAAATTAATATTTAGAATAGAAAAAAAACTAGTATAGTTAAGCAAAATAATTACCAACAAAAATGTTGCTAATAATACTAATTTCCAATATTTTCCCATTTGAAACAAATATACCATTTTATTAAAAAAGATAGTGCTATAATTTAATAAATATAATATATAAAGCTTTCCATATGTATTTAGATATTAATTACGACTTTAAAGTTTTTAATTTATAAGTATACTTCGGAATAAGTAATATTAAGATTTTATAATGATGGAGAAATTTAGATGAAACGTACATTCCAACCTAGTAGACTTGTTAGAGCAAGACGCCATGGCTTTAGATCAAGAATGGCTACTAAAAATGGAAGATTAGTTTTAGCAAGAAGAAGAGCAAAAGGTAGAAAAGTTCTCTCTGCCTAGCTGATAATGATGTCTTGTGATATACGATCTATAAAAAAAAGAGTTGATTTTATTAAACTTTCAAAAGAAGGATTGTCATCTCCACAAGAAGGCCTTGTGCTTCAAGTAATAAGTAATAAAGAAGATGCTAAACATCAACTTATTAGGTTTGGTGTTACAGCAACAAAAAAAATTGGTAATGCAGTAGTTAGAAATAAATGTAAAAGAAAATTAAGAGTTTTAGCAAAAGATGTTTTGTTAAAATATGCAAAAAAAAATAGTGACTATGTTTTAATAGCTAGAAATACTACTTATAATAGAAATATAAGTTTACTAAAAACTGATTTATTAAACGCGCTAAAAGATACAAAGTATATAAAAAAAATATAATATACGAATATTCCATAAGGATATATAATGGGTGATCAAAAAAATTTACTACTAGCAATTTTAGCTTCTCTGGTTGTTTTACTGGGCTTTCAATTATTATTTCCAGCTGAAGAAGTCCCTAAAAGTAATGCTGTTCAAAAACAAGAAGACTCTTTTGCTCCCACGCCAGAAATTATTACAGAAACACCTAAAGCTAGAAATGAAATTATAGGTGAAAGTGAAAGAATTAATATTAATAATCAATATATTAATGGTTCAATAACGCTAATAGGTGCTAGAATTGATGATATAATTTTAAACAATTATCTTACAGACCTCTCACCTAACTCTGAAAGCGTTAAATATTTATCTCCCAAAGGATCTAATAATTCATATTTTGCTGAGTATGGATGGGTAAGTACTAATAATAATATAGAACTACCAAAACCTAATACTGTATGGATAAGTGATAAAAATACAATTAGTCCTAACTCTCCGGTAACTCTAACTTGGGATAATGGAAGTGGCTTAATTTTTAAAAGGAAAATTAGTATAGATAATGAATACATGTTTAATATTGAACAAACAGTTACTAATAATACCTCTGAAGATCTTAATCTTTATCCTTATGGGTTATTAAATAGAACTGGTTTTCCTAAACTTTCTGGCTTATTTATTTTGCATGAAGGTCCCATTGGAGTGCTCAATGATAGAGTAAAAGAAATAGACTACGATGACTTAGAAGATGAAAAAAAAATATCTGAAAAATCCAATACTGGCTGGATAGGTATTACAGATAAATATTGGCTAGCAGCTTTAATTCCAAATCAAAAACTTAGCTTTGAAGCATTTTTTCAAAGTTTTGATCATACAGATAATATTAAATTCCAGACAAGTTATTTAGGCCCACAAATTAATATTCGTTCTAATTCAGAAAGTAGCTACTCTTCACAATTTTATACTGGGGCTAAAGAATTACCTATCTTAGATAAACATCAGAAGAATGGTATTCCTATGTTTGATAAGGCAATTGATTTTGGTTGGTTCTATGTAATTACTAAACCACTTGCTTATCTTTTAAACTTTTTCTCATCTTACTTAGGTAACGTTGGTCTGGCTATTATAGCTCTTACTATTTGTATAAGAATTATTTTATTTCCTTTAGCTAATAAATCTTTCAAATCTATGAGTAAGATGAAAGTGCTACAGCCTAAAATGATGGAAATTAGAGAAAGGTATGGAAATGACAAAGTACAAATGCAAAAGGAAGTGATGGCATTATATAAAAAAGAAAAGGCTAATCCTTTAGCAGGATGTTTACCTATACTTCTTCAAATCCCAGTATTTTTTGCATTATATAAGGTTCTAACTGTAACTTTAGAAATGAGACAAGCCCCATTCTATGGTTGGATAAAAGATTTATCTGTACCTGACCCATACTCAATTTTTAACTTATTTGGATTGATTCCTATTGATCTTCCTTCTTTTCTAATTATTGGAATATGGCCGCTTTTAATGGGTGCTACTATGTTTCTTCAACAAAAATTGAATCCAGCACCTCCGGATCCTGTTCAGGCTAAAGTGATGGCAATGCTTCCTTTCATATTTATCTTTTTATTTGCGCAATTTGCTGCTGGATTAGTGTTATATTGGACGTGTAATAATGTATTATCAATTGCTCAACAATGGATCATTATGAAAAAATTGGATAATGAAAAACAGGCTAAATAATAGGTAAATAAATTGAATAAAAATAAAAATTTAATTTTTTATCAACAAGCAGAGCACTATACAGCAGCAGCGGATATATCACAATTTCCTCATATAAATTTACCTGAGGTATGTTTTTCCGGAAGGTCTAATGTGGGAAAGTCTAGTCTAATAAATTCTATTTGTAGTAAGCGTTCATTAGCTAGAACCTCTAATACTCCAGGTAGAACACAACTAATACATTTTTATAATATAAAAAATAAATTATTTTTATCTGATCTACCAGGCTATGGTTACGCAAAAGCTCCTAAATCTAAAAGATTTGAATGGATAAAACTCATGGAAAGTTATTTTAAGAATAGAAGTAATTTGTCTAGAGTTTTTATTCTTATTGATGCACGAAGAGGAATAAAGAATTCTGACCACGAATTAATGGACCTATTAAATGTTGTAGCAGTTAACTTTCAATGTATTTTAACAAAAATAGATAAAATATCTTCAACAGCCTTAAGAGAAGTTGCTGCAAGCACCTTATCCCAAACTGAAAAATACGCAGCTTCTTTTCCAGAAATTTTACAATCAAGTTCTAATAAAAAGATAGGTATTGATAAAATTCATGAATGTCTTAATTTGATCTTAAATATTAATGATAATTCTAAGAAAGAATAATTATGGATAAAAATACTATAATAAAACAAGTCTCTAATATTCTAAATACCGACCAAAAAGATATAGAAAATTACGTAGAAATATTTGAAGGAAAAATAATTGTTATTAAATATGGTGGTCATGCTATGGGAGATAAGAAGCTAGCTCACACTTTTGCTGAAGATGTTACTATTTTACAAAAATTAGGAATAAAACCAGTTGTTATTCATGGAGGAGGGCCACAAATTGGTTCAATGCTTGAAAAGCTAAATATTGAATCATCTTTTATAAATGGGTTAAGGATTACAAATGAAGAAACAGTCGAAATTGTAGAAATGGTTTTATCAGGTTCAATAAATAAAGATATTGTTAATAAAATTCATTCTGCAGGAGGCCTTGCTATTGGTTTATCCGGTAAAGATGCTAAGTTAATATTGGCTAATAAGCTTAAAGATAAATTTAAAGATCCGGAATCAAATATAGAAAAGTTTCTAGACATTGGTTTTGTTGGTAAACCAGAGAAAATTGATTCTACAATTATTAATATTGTTACAAATAAACTAATGATTCCCGTAATAGCACCCGTTGGTTATGGTATTAATGGAGAAACATATAATATAAACGCAGACACAGCAGCTGGCGCTATAGCTAGCTCATTAAAGGCAGAAAGAATATTGTTGCTTACAGATGTTGAAGGAGTTTTAGACTCAGAAAAAAAGTTGATCCCAAGTATTTCAGTGACTCAAGCAGAGTCCATGATAAATAATAAGATAATAACTGGAGGAATGATTCCAAAAATTGAAACTTGTTTAGCTACAGTTGAAGCTGGAGTAAAAGCAGCAGTTATTATTGATGGCAGATCATCACATGCTATACTTCGCGAAATATTTACTACAAGCGGTTCTGGAACAATGATTGAATAAAATAATATATAGTAATTTAAATTTAAAAATAATAAAGCATTGGGTATTTGATTTGGATAATACTTTATACCCTGCATCAAGTAATCTTTTTTCTAAAATAGATATAAGGATGAAAAAGTTTATAATAAACAAACTAAATGTATCACCAGATGATGCCTATACCATCCAAAAAAAATACTATTTTAAATATGGGACTACTCTTGCCGGACTAATGAAAAATCATAATATTAAACCAGAAGAATTTTTAGATTATGTTCATAATATTGATGTAAGCTCTTTAAAAAAA
>JAQWLZ010000034.1 GCA_029247025.1 Alphaproteobacteria bacterium
TTATGAAAAAGTTAGTCCACCTATGATAGAGTTTGAGGAAAATTATACGTTATTTTTAGATACGACTAATAAACAAAATATTTTTAGAATAGTCGATCCTATTTCAAATAAACCTATGTATATTAGGAATGATATAACACCACAAATAGCAAGAATTGCTGCAGATAAATTATATAAAACTACTGATAAAGTAATAAGACTGTCATATATAGGGGATGTTTTGCGTCCAATAGGTTCTCAATTACACCCCGAAAGACAAATCAAGCAGGCAGGAATAGAATTATATGGTGCTCCAAATGTGTCAGGGGCAGTAGAGGTAATATCATCAGGCATTCAGGCATTAACAGAAGTAGATATCTCAAATTTAATTATAGATATTACAATGCCAAATTTAGCAAATTTAATCATGGATAATGCTAAACTCAGTGTCCAACTCATTCAATCTGCAAAATCATATTTAAAAGTTAAAAATATCAATAAAATTAAGACTATACCTACTTGTGGAAAACTACTTTCAAAAATAGCTGATTCAGCAGGGGAAAATGAGAGAGCTTTAAGTCAATTAAATGAGATAGAGTTGCCGCCAAAGGCTAAAAAATTGATTAAAGAGATATCCTTAATATGTGATAAAATAAAAATTCTCCATCCAAATGTAAAAATTACTATAGACCCTATTGAAAACAGAGGTTTTAATTATTATTCAGGTATAGGTTTTGCAATTTTTTCATCTAATGTTAAGAGAGAATTGGGCTTTGGAGGAGAGTATATACTTAACTTAAATGGAAAAAAACACTATGGTATGGGTTTATCTATTTTATTTGATGGCCTTTTGAGAGCTACAAAAATTAAAGATAAACAAAAGCGTATCTTTGTTCCTTATAAGCATAAGACTAGTATTCTTTCAGAATTGAGAAAAAATGGTTGGATTACTATTATCAGCCACAATAGAAAAGCAATCAACAAAGAAGAAGCTAAAATATATAATTGTTCTCATATTTTAAATGGTACTAAAATAGAAGAACTCTAATTTTTATGGTGATTAAATGACAAATGTTACAATAGTAGGCACTCAATGGGGAGATGAGGGAAAAGGAAAAATAGTTGATTGGCTATCGGAAAGGGCAAATGTTGTAGTAAGGTTTCAAGGAGGGCACAATGCCGGACACACAATTGTATTAAATAAAAAAGTATTTAAACTTAGTCTACTGCCTTCCGGTATAATTAGAAAAAAAGTCTCCATTATTGGTAATGGTGTAGTTATAGACCCTTGGGCTCTAATAAATGAAATTCAAAAAATTGAAAAGCAAGGACTCAAAATTACGCCTAAATTACTTAAAATATCAAATAAAGCGAGTTTAATATTACCGTATCATCAAGAATTAGACCTATTAAGAGAGAACACTAAAGGCAATAATAAAATAGGAACTACAGGTAGAGGCATAGGTCCTGCTTATGAAGATAAAGTTGGAAGAAGAGCAATAAGAATATGTGATTTATTCAATAAAGAAAGTAGAGAAAAACAATTAATAGCAGCCCTTGCTCACCATAATATTATATTAAAAGGCTTAAATAAAAAACCAATACGGAAAGCAAATATAAATAAAATATTAGATAAAATTGCTCCTATTTTAAAGCCATTTGTAACTAATACAATGGAATTAATTATATCTTCTAATGAATCAAATAAAAATATCCTATTTGAAGGAGCTCAAGGTTCAATGCTAGATATTGACCATGGAACATACCCTTTTGTAACTTCATCTAATACAGTATCAGCGCAATCTGCTACTGGTTCCGGAATTGGACCTTCTCTTATACATAATGTCTTAGGAATAACTAAAGCATATACTACAAGGGTAGGTAATGGACCTTTCCCAACTGAGTTAAATAATAAAACTGGAGAATTATTAGGAAAGATAGGACATGAATTTGGAGTTGTAACAGGTCGAAAGAGACGATGTGGATGGTTTGATGCAGTAATGGTAAATTATACTATTAAATTGTCTGGCATTCATGGAATAGCTCTCACAAAACTCGATGTACTTGATTCCTTTAAAGAAATAAAGGTTTGTATAGGCTATAAAATAAATAATAAAATTATCAAAACAGTTCCTGAAAGTTATACAGAAATGAATAAAATAAAGCCAGTTTATGAAACTCTTAAAGGTTGGCAAAAGTCTACTCAAAAGTGTAAATCTTTTTCAGAATTACCTTCGAATGCAAAAAAATATATTAAAAGAATTGAAAAATTAATTGAGTGCCCAGTTTCGATGATATCAACATCTCCTGAGAGAAATGATACTATTTTGATAAATAATCCTTTTAAATAACTTTTTTAGCCTCTATTGCCAAATTATTTTCTGATTTACTTATCCTTTTTACTGAGGCCTGAACTTTTTCAAAAGCCTTAACTTCAATTTGCCTAATTCTTTCCCTGCTAACATTATACTCTTTACTTAGCTCTTCTAAAGTCTTTGGCTCATCTGTAAGTCTTCTATAACTAAATATATTTCTCTCTCTATCAGATAATAAGGATAATGCAGAACCTAACATAGATTTTCTTTTATCAAGTTCTTCTTTTTCAGAAACATATGTTTCTTGGTTAACAGATTGTTCATCAACTAATACTTCTTGCCAATCTCCTTCAGTAGAATCATTTTTTCTAGGAGCATTTAAAGAATAGTCTCCTCCTATCCTTTGATTCATATTAATTACTTCTTTTTCATCTACTACTAATTTTTGGGCTATTATTTTTATAGCTTCTGGTGAGAGGTCTTTTTCATCAAAAACTTTCAACTCATTCTTTATTCTTCTTAAATTAAAAAATAATTTTTTTTGAGCTGAGGTTGTTCCTATTTTAACCAAAGACCAAGAATGTAATATATACTCTTGAATTGAAGCTTTGATCCATAACAAAGCATAGGTAGCTAAGCGAAAGCCTTTATCTGGGTCAAAACGTTTTACAGCTTTCATTAATCCTATATTACCTTCACTTATTAAATCTGAAATAGGCAATCCATAACCTCTGTAGCCCATAGCAATTTTAGCAACTAATCTTAGGTGACTAGTAACTAATGTATGAGCAGCATCAATATCTTCATGTTCAAGCCAATTTTTTGCTAGAGTATATTCTTCATCTTGTTTTAAAATAGGAAATTGTCCTATTTCAGATAAATATCTTTTTAAACTGCCATCGGCTGAAATTGAAGGTAACGTTATATTAGACATAAATACATTCCTATTAAACATTTCATAATCAATAAATTGGGTATTTTGATTAAAATATCAAGTAAATTTATTTAAAATTTTCAATTGATATTTTTAGATTTTTCATATCATCAGGTAAGCCTATAGTAAATTCTAACTCTTTTTTAGTAATTGGATGTAACAATTTTAAGCTATGTGAATGTAGAGCTTGTCTGGAGAATTTCTTTACTAAATCTGGCATTTTTAAAGGTATTGTATGACCTTTTGAATATAACTGATCTCCAATAATTGGTAAACCAATACTAGCTAAATGAACTCTAATTTGATGCGTTCTTCCAGTTTGTAAGTTACACTCTAATATAGATGAATTACTATATGAATTAAGAATTTTATATTCGGTAATTGCCGCTCTACCCCCATTTTTTAAAATTGTCATTTTTTTTCTATCATGTGGGTTCCTTCCTATATTATTCTCTATTATTCCTAATCTATGCATTGGCTTTCCCCAGACAATAGCTTGATATTTTCTTTCTATGTTTTTTAAAGATATAGCTCTTGATAAATACCTGTGAGCTTCATCATTTTTTGCTACTATCATTAAACCAGAAGTATCTTTATCCAACCTATGAACAATACCTGGTCTTTTTACTCCTCCTATACCTGATAAACTTCCCTTACAATGATATAATAAAGCATGTACCAATGTACCTGAGTAGTTTCCTGGTGCTGGATGAACAACCATACCTTCTTTTTTATTTATTATTAGTAAGAACTCATCCTCGTATATAACATCTAAGGGTATATTCTCAGGAATGGGAATATCATCTTCTAACTCAGGTATAATAATTCTTATATAGCTATCTTTAATTAATTTATGAGAAGGATCTATATTCTTTTTATTATTAATGTATAAGTGACCACTTAAAATAAGTTTTTTAAAATAGGATCTACTAAATTTTTCATTATGTAACGTACAGGCTTTATCAACTCTAATGCCTTTTTCTTCATCAGAAACTAAAAATTCAATCACTTTAGTAGAAATATCCATAAAAAAAGCTTAAATATATTAAATAATTAATAATATAGGTGATATATAATGAGAGGTCTAAAATTTTTAGTAATATTTATGGGCATCCTAATATTGTTGGGAACTTCATTTCTAGTTTTCACAATAATACAAAGAGGAAGCAAACTAATACAGTCAGATGAAAATAAAATTATTAACTCTTCAATAGAGATAACATCCCCAAAAAATATGGAATTAAAAGATCTTACAAGTAATAACAAAAATATTATTATTAAATTTGAAGGTGAGAAAAAATATTTGTTTAAGATAATAAATATAGATACTGGCTTAGAATTAAAATCTATTTTAATAAATAAATAATGGTTAGTATTAAATTATCTAATCAAATTAAAAATAATATTCATCATCATGCTTTAAAAGAATACCCAAAAGAATGCTGTGGCTTTCTAATAGGATACGCTAAAGATAATTTATTAATATGTGTCGATATAAAAAATGCTAATAATATAGCGAAAAATCCACAGAATTTTTTTGAAATTAATCCACAAGATATAATAAATATTCAAAAGAAATATAGAAATACTAAATTACTAGTTATAGGTCATTATCACAGCCATCCCAATATGATCTTAAATTCAAAACCATCAAAAAAAGATATAGACTCTATACATGATAGTAATTTATGCTGGGTTATAGTGGGTATAAATAATGATGGTATCGAATACTCAGCATATATGCCAGAATTAACCAAAGAGAATACTTATGATTTAAAAAAAATTAATATTATTTAGGGGAATAAGAATGCAAGATCACGAATTAAATCCTGATGCTTTAGAAATAATAAACGATGTAAGAGCAGCCGAAAAGTCTGGAGAGAAAATACCAATGTATAAGATGAATCATATACAAGCCAGACAGTCTTACCTTGCAATGAGAAGCGCATTATCACCAGCTGCTCCAAATGTATTTAAAATTATTGAAATGGAAATTCCTGTTAATGGACAGAATATTAAAGCTCGCTATTATCGTGGTATAAATAATAGTGAAGAGGCTTCTCTTCCAGTTACAGTCTTTTTTCATGGCGGCGGATGGGTTATTGGAGATCTTGATACTCATGATGTCGTCTGTAGACAATTATCAAACCAAGGAAAATTCGATGTAATTTCAATTGATTACCGTATGGGGCCAGAATTTAGATTTCCAACTGCTATAAATGATGCAATTACTTCAATTAGTTGGATTAATAATAATTCTTTAAAATTACCTATAGATACTTCTAAGATAGCAGTATGTGGAGATAGTGCAGGCGGTAATATTGCAACAGTATGCTGCCTTAATTCAAAAATTAATTCTGGGCCATTAATTAGCTTTCAAGCACTGATATATCCTTCTACTCATATGGGAACAAACTATCCTTCAAAAGATAGATATGATGGATATATATTATCAAATAAATTAATGAGTTGGTTTGAAGAAAAATATATAGATAAAAATTTATTAAGTGATTGGAGAGCTGCTCCTATGCTTTTTGAAGATCTTTCAAACCTTCCAGAGTCATTAATAATAGTTGCAGGTTGTGACCCTTTAAAAGATGAAGGAATAGCTTATGGAGAAGAATTAAAAAAAGCTGGCAACAAGTCTGAAACAATCATTTTTGATGGACAAATACACGGATTCTTAACTATGGGTGCACGGATTAAAGATACTAAAAAATTAATTAATCTATTATCTGATAGGCTAAATAAGGCACTTAGCTAAGTTATTCTTTAAAAGAATCATCTACTTCTATTTGGTAGGCATTTGCGAGTGCGTTAGTTTGAGAAGCCATAGCTATAACTGAAAGTAACTCACTTCTCATTTCTTCAGTCATACCTTTTTTTCTTGCGACCGCTGTATGTGAATGAACACAATATTCACAACCATTCACTACACTTACCGCAATATAAATTAATTCTTTTGTAACAGAATCTAAAGCACCTGGTGCCATAACTTTTTTTATTCTATTCCATGTTGCATCTAATAAATCTGGATCATTAGCTAAGGCTTTCCATATATTATTAACTTTATCTCCACCTCTAGTTTTAGTAATATCATCAAATATTTCTTTAACTTTACCTGTAGTATTTTCTGGTTCTATTAATTTAACAGTAGCCATTATTCTTCTCCCATAAAAATTATTTAACTTCTAAAATAGCAGATCTAATAGTTTCAAATATTGTGTTTATTTGTTGTTTACTAACTATTAAGGGAGGAGATATTGCAATAGTTTCTCCCGTAAATCTTGTTAGTAAATTATTTTCAAAACAATTGTCAAAAACATCATATACTCTTTTTCCAAGACCATCTTCTCTAGTTTTTAATTCTATTCCTGCTACTAGACCAATAGTTCTAATATCAATTACATTATCTAAATCTTTTAACATATGAGCCTTTTCACCAAAATAATTTTCTAAACTATTAGCTCTTTCAAATAATTTTTCTGACTCATATTCTTCTAAAGTAGCTAAAGCAGCAGCGCATGCTAATGAGTGACCAGAATATGTGTAACCATGAAAAAGCTCAACTACATTTTCAGGCCCATGCATTAATCCATCATATATTTTCTTATGAGTTGCAACAGCGCCCATTGGAACTGTAGCATTAGTAATTCCTTTAGCTAATGTCATTATATCAGGTATAACATTAAATTTGTCACCGGCAAAAGGAGTGCCTAATCTTCCAAAACCACATATTACCTCATCAAAAATTAATAATATACCGTTTTTAGTACATATATCTCTAATCTCTTCAAGATAGCCAATTGGAGGAACTAAAACACCTGTTGAACAGGCCACAGGTTCAATGATTACTGCTGCAATAGTAGATGCATCGTGTAAATTTATTAGGTCTATAAGTGAATGAGCTCTTTCTACTCCATGTTTTGGCTGACCTTTTGAAAAAGCATTTAGTTCCGGAATATGTGTATCTTGCATATGATCTACACCTGGCAAATGATTAGAAAATTGCTTCCTATTTGCAACCATACCGCCTACAGACATTCCTCCAAATCCAACCCCATGGTATCCTCTTGACCTTCCAATTAATCGTGTCCTTCTCGAGTCCCCATTTGCATTATGATATGCTAAAGCAATTTTTAAAGCCGTATCCACTGCTTCAGAGCCAGAATTCGTATAAAAAATATTATCTATATCTTTTGGTAATATACCAGCTAACCTAGAAGCTAAAGTAAATGCTTTAGGGTGTCCCATATTGAACGCTGTAGCATAGTCCATTTCAGCTACTTGGTCTTGAACAGCTTTTACTATACGTGGCCTACAATGACCTGCATTAACGCACCAAAGACCTGCTACACCATCCAAAATACTCTTATCATTATTAGTCTTGTAGTACATATCTTTTGCAGAAACCAAAAACCTTGGATTCTTTTTGAAACGTCTATTAGTAGTAAATGGCATCCAATAAGATGATAAATCATTAGGAATATCATCTATTGTATTTTCATCTATTTTTTTTAGCTCTAATACATTATTTTTTAACATTGAATTTCCTTTAACTTGATATATTATATGATTGTAAATTATTAACCAATATTTGTAAAACATGATACATACTAAAAATACTTTAAATGAATTAGTTCTCTCCATTAATAAGAACAATGTTTTTATTCAGTCTCCTGATGAAACTGATACAACATATGGCGAACTTATGAAGTATATGGCTGATACTCATGCTAAATTAGCATTTTTAAAAATAAATAAGGAAGATAAAGTAGCGATAGTTTTGGGCAACGGTTCTGCTATGGCTTGCACATTTATTGCTATAGCTGCAAATTACACTTCTTGTCCTTTAAACCCTTCGTATACTAAAGAAGAATTTAAATTTTACTATAATGATCTAAAAGTTAAAGCTGTAATTATTGAGGAAAATAAATCTATTGAAGCTAGAGAAGCAGCTAAAGAATTAGATATTAGAATTATTAATTTAAAAAGCAAAACTAAATCTAGAAGTGTAGAATTAGATATAAAAACAGATATAAAGAATAAGGATGAATATTTAATTGAATCGGATCAAGATGATATAGCTATGATTCTTCATACTTCTGGAACCACCTCTAGACCTAAAATGGTTCCACTTTCACAAAAAAATTTATTAGCATCTGCAAGTAATATTTCTAATACTCTAAATTTAAGTGAGGAAGATAAATGTTTAAATATTATGCCTATGTTTCATATACATGGATTAATAGCAGCTATCTTAGCTCCTATATATAAATCTGGAACAATTATTACTCCATCTGGCTTTGATGCGTTAAAGTTTTTTAGATGGATAGATAAATTTAAACCTACTTGGTATACAGCGGTTCCAACTATGCACCAGGCTATACTCAGTAGAGCTCCACGAAATATTGGTATCATTAAAAATAATCCACTTAAATTCATTAGATCCTCATCAGCTTCTCTTCCAAGTACTGTCATGAAAAGATTAGAAAAGGCTTTTAACACTTGTGTAATTGAATCATATGGTATGACAGAAGCTACACATCAGATGACTTCTAATCCTCTTCCTCCTAATAAAAGAAAAGCTGGATCAGTAGGACTAGCTGCTGGACCAGAAGTAGCATTACTCAAAAATAATAAAATTATACATAATAATAAAGCTAATAAAGATATAACAGGACAAATAATTATTAAAGGTGAAAATGTAACTTCAGGTTATATCAATAATCCAAAAGCTAATTCAGAAAGCTATATTGATGGCTGGTTTTTAACCGGAGATGAGGGCATATTTGATAAAGATGGCTATTTGAGAATTACTGGAAGGCTAAAAGAAATTATTAACAGAGGTGGTGAAAAAATCAGTCCTAAAGAAATTGACGAAATACTTATGGAACATGAATATATTCAGCAAGCTGTTGCCTTTTCAGTGCCTCATGAGAAATTAGAAGAAGATCTTTATGCAGCAGTAATACTTAGAGATAATAACAACATTAATGAAAATGAATTAAAAGATTATTGTAGAAAGAGACTTACGCAATTTAAAATACCTAAGAAAATTCTAATTGTTGATGAAATACCTAAAGGTGCAACCGGTAAACTTCAACGTATAGGTCTGCATGAAAAACTTGGAATAAAATAAATGAATATCTGTATATTTGGTTCAGGAGCTATAGGCAGTTATATCGGCGCACTTTTGATGAAAAATGGCATAAAAGTCTCTTTAATTTGTAGAGGAGAACATCTAAAAGCTATTCAAAATAAAGGTTTATTAATGCAAAGTGCAGAAACTAATACCGAATATTTCTGTAAGCCAATAGCAACAGATGATCCTAATACTTTAGAAAAACAAGACTATATAATAGTTACTTTAAAGGCACATTCTGCAGCACTTACAGCTAATACTCTTACTCCTTTATTTAAAGATAGTACAACAGTAGTGTCAGCTGTAAATGGCTTACCTTGGTGGTACTTTTATAAAGCTAATAATCAATATGAAAATATGAAGTTACAATCTGTTGATCCAAAAAATTTACAATGGGACTATATTACGCCTGAGAGAAGTCTAGGATGTGTGGTATATCCTGCAGCAGAAATTAAAGCACCTGGCCATGTATATCATATAGAAGGAGATAGATTTCCTATAGGTGAACCAGATGGATCTAAATCTATTAGAGTACAAGGATTATCTAAAATATTAATTAGTTCTGGCTTAAAGTCTCCAGTAAGAAAAAATATCCGTGCAGATATCTGGATGAAATTATGGGGCAATTTAGCATTTAATCCTATCAGTGCCTTAACAGGAGAGACTCTAGAAGAAATAGCAAATAATAATAAGTCGTGCACCATAGTAAAAAAAATGATGTTAGAAGGTCAAGCAGTAGCAGAAGCATTAGGAATAAATTTTCCTATAACTTTAGAAAAAAGAATTGAAGGCACAAGAAATGTAGGAGCACATAAAACATCTACTTTACAAGACCTTGAACTTGGTCGACCAATGGAAATAGATGCATTAACAAAATCTGTTTCTGAAGCAGGTAAAATTGTAAATATTCCAACACCAGTAATTGATAAAATATATGAAAAAGTAAAACTCAAGGCTATTAAAGCAGGGTGTTATATAAACCCTAATTTATAAACCAATAGCACAACCATCTTTTCTAGGATCAGATCCTCCAATTAAAGTAGGACCTCTATGCTCAATAACCTGCCCTCCTCCATGCGGTAAATCGCAAACTTCAACTTTATGGCCTATTTTTAGTAATTCTTTTCTTACATCCTCGGGTATACCCTTCTCACATTCAAGGACTCCATCAAAATAGAAACTTCTAGGAAAATCTAAACTTTTCTGAGGATCCATTCCATAATCAATAATATTTGATAAAACATGGGCTTGTCCCATAGGTTGGTAATGGCCACCCATTACACCAAAAGAAAGATAAGGTTTGTTTTGTTTTGTTGCTAAACTTGGAATTATAGTATGCATGGGTCTTTTTCCTGGCTCAATTACATTAGGATGAGATGGATCTAAAACAAAACTTGCACCCCTATTTTGAAATAAAACCCCCGAATCCGGTGCTACGATTCCGCTACCAAATGAATGGAATATAGAATTTATGAGTGATACAGAATTTTTTTCTTTATCTACTACAGAGATGTATACAGTATTTGGGTGTACTGGCAATTCTGGTTTATAGCCTTCAATACAAGTATCAAGTTTAATTAAACTTCTTAAGTTATTAATATATTTTTCTGATAGCATTTCTTCTACAGGTACACTTGAAAAATTAGGATCTGCTAGATAATGAGATCTATGGCTAAATGCTATTTTAGTTGCTTCTGCTTGCAGATGAATACGTAAAGATGAATTAGAAGGTATATTATTAAAATCATATCCCTCTAAAATTTTCATTATAATTAAAGCAATTACTCCTTGTCCGTTTGGAGGACATTCATAAATTTTAGCATCTCTATAATTAGCTGATATTGGCTCCACATAATTTGCTTCAGCTTTGGCAAAATCCTCTAAACTATGAAAACCTCCTAAAGAATTCAGTTTATTAACCATACTTTTAGCAACTTCTCCTTCATAAAATCCTGCTCTTCCAAATTCCGCAATGCTTTTTAATGTTTCTGCAAGTCTTGGCTGATAATGAATATCTCCAGCTTTTAAAAATTTTCCATCTGGTAAAAATAAATTTTTACAATCTTCATCTAAAGATAATTTTTCTATTTCTCTTTTCCATACATCTGCTATGACATCAGCTATTATGTAACCATTTTGAGCATAATTAATTGAAGGTTCTAATATTTCTTTTAATGATAAACGTCCATGATCTTCTATAAGTTTTATCCATCCAGCAACTCCTGTAGGTATACTTACTGAGTGTGGACTTTGAAATGGTATATCAGCTTTAATTCCTAGATTATTTAATTTATCTAAGGAAATAGATTCTGGAGCTCTTCCAGAAGCATTCAAGGCTAAAACTTTATTGGATGTAACTGAATGATATAAGCAAAATAAGTCACCTCCTACCCCAGTAGAATGAGGTTCTACCACTGCTAATACCGATGCAGCTGTAACAGCGGCATCTATAGCATTTCCACCTTTAGATAAAATATCTATTGCTGCCTTAGTTGCTAAAGGGTGGGAAGTACTTACCATTCCATCTAAGGAATAAACCGGTGACCTACCTGGGAAATGTGTATTTCTCATTATAATGCCATGTATTATTTTTTTATTATATCAATATGTTAAATGTACTACATCTAATCTAATATTTAAATATTTAATGACATTATATTTTTCTTATAAACTTCTATATTTTTATATCAGCTAAAATTTTTGTTGGATCAGTTTCTTCATAAGGATCATCTGGACAATTATCCATTTTACCTGCTTCTTCCCATATTTTTTCAACTTTACTATCGTTAATTAAAGCTGCATATCTCCATGATCTCATTCCAAAACCTACATCATCCTTTGCAACTAACATATTCATTTCATTTGTAAGCTTTCCTGAACCATCTGGAATAACTTTAACTTTTTTAACTCCTTGATCTATAACCCATTTGTTCATTACGTATGAATCATTAACAGATACACAATATATTTCGTCAATATTTTGACTTAATATTTCATCATAATGTTTTTCAAACCCTGGAAGTTGATATGTTGAACAAGTAGGAGTAAAAGCACCAGGCAAGGAGAATATAATAACCCTTTTATTGGCAAAATAGTCTTTAGTGGAACAACTAGTCCATTTAAAAGGATTTTCTCCTCCTATACTTTCATCTCTAACCCTTATATGAAATATTATATCATCTGGTATTATTTTTCCTACACTCATAAACTTCTCCCATAATAAAAAAATCTAGAATGTTTATTCTGGAGGTACTGAAAATAAACATTCTAGAAAAAAAAATTAAGAAGCAAAATATTATTAATAATCTGTATGAACTAATGCTTCCATTTATATATATATATTCTTAAAGAGTATGTCAATGAGAATGATTGTCATTCTCATTAATATTTTTTTATTTTATATTGTATATTAAATATTTATATGTTTATTATATATAGTGAGAATGATTCTCATTCTCAATAATTATAATAGAGAGGTACATAAATTTGTATTTGGGAATAAATATTAAAAGGAAAATTTATGTATATTACAATAAAAGATAAAATAATATTATCGATGACGATCACTTGCATTATATTATTAAGTTTACTGATATTTTTTGTATCTTATCAAACTAATGCAGCTAGTACCAATTATAAACCTAAATCTGACATTCATGCTGGAGTACATTCTATATCAGCTGTTGTTAAGCAAGTTCTGAGCAACTTTGACAATCCAGAAGGTGCTATTTTTAGCCATGATGGAAAATTTGTTTTTATTTCAAATTCTGCAGAAATTGGTGATAGAGGAACAGGTTTTTCATGGACTGAAAATGAAGGGTATGTAAGTAAATTAAGTGTAAACAGCAATGGAACACTTACAATGGTTGAAGAAAAACTTATTACTGGCATCAGCTCTCCCTTAGGTATGGGTGTACTTCCAATTTCTACGGGAATGTTTCCTGCTGGAACTATATGGGTTTGCGTTGGTTCTGCACCAATAGTAGATCAAGACGGAAAAACAATAACTGATAGAAATAGAATGAGATCTAAACTTTTAGCTTTTAACACTGATGGTAAAATTTTAGGTCAAATAGATACTGGGGCTGGATCCGTTTTTGAAGAAATTACTGGAAGTCCTATTATTTTAATTAATGCATTAGGCTTTGATAAAGCTGGTAACTTATTTGTAGCAGATACTGCATTTGGTGGAGCTCAATTTGATCCTCCATGGGATGGTGCCGGTGGATTATGGAAAATATCAGTAGATAGCATAGATGCAATGGCTTCTGGAAAAAAAGCACCAATAGCCCCAGAATTTCTAGCTATTCCTGGGAACCCAGATGGCGTTGAAGTTTCTCCAATAGATGGAATGGTATACGTTAATACAGTTGGCCCAGTAGCAGGGGCACCTGATCCAGCTAATGGTGGTATATATGCTATCAGTAATATGAAATCTTTACCTGGTCCAATGGATAGCAATTTAGGTGCCTTAGACGGTTTAGATTTTACAGCACAAGGTACTATGGTTAATTCACAAATTAGAAGTGATATACCTGCTAGACTTTATGTAAACTGTATAGGAAAAGAAGCCACTACTTTAGAGCTGGTTCCAAATCAAGAACTTTCTGGTCCTGCTGATGTTGCCATAAGACAAATGAGTGATGGAAGCTATATGATTATAGTACCTGAGTTGTCAGCTAGAGATAATACTCCAGGTGATGATGATGTAACTGTATTAGCAGTTTCTAGTTCATTTGATTGCAGATAAAACAATAATAAATAAGAGGAGGCTATATTTTAAACCTCCTCTTTAAAATTAGAAAATTTTCCATTTTTATCTTCAAGTTCTATAATCCAAGCATCTGAATCTATACTAGTAATTTTATCTAATTTTTTATTAATATCAGTATCAATTTGCCATGATTCAGACCCATAGATTTCCCATGGATTATTTATATTAGATTTGCGATAGGAATAAAGCATAGCATAACCTAGTAAATTACTTACTTTTAAAAATATTTCTCCTGATTTATTGTCTCCTTTTTTAACTAAATAAGCGTCTAAAAAATTTTTATTCATCATCTTAATAAAAGCTTTAACTATAATTTCTGAACTAACTGACATATACAACCTAAAAAAAGTAAATTAAATGTTGAAAGAAGCATAACAAACATATAATATTCGATTTTTTACATATTATACTATTTTAATAGCACTAAAATCATTTTTATATTAATGTGCATTAAAAAACTATAAAAATTTATTAACAAAATATATTCGGAAAAAACATGAATTACGCAGTATTAAAAAGTGGTGGCAAACAATATAGAGTATCTGCAGGAGATGTAATCTTAATTGAAAAGATTATAGGTGAAAGTGGAAGTAAAGTAACTTTTGATGATATTATTATGATGGGTGAAGGTGCTCAAATTCATGTTGAAGAGAATGAACTAAAAGCTGCTTCAGTTACAGGAGAAGTTATAGAACAGACAAGAGGCCCAAAATTATTAATTTTTAAGAAAAAAAGAAGACATAATTACAGAAGAAAAAAAGGTCATAAACAAGATTTAACTGCAGTAAGAATACAATCAATTGATTTAATAAAAGTTGCAACTAAAACTACAAAAAAAGAAACAAATATAAAAACATCTGAAGACGAAAGCATTATAAAAGATAAAAAAAAGGTAGAGACTAAAAGCAAAGCTGCTCCTAAAAAAGCAGAAAAGAAAACTACTACTAATAAAGCTGCTCCTAAAACAGCAGCAAAAAAAGCTACTCAAAAAAAAGTAGCTAACAAGGAGTAAATTAAATGGCACATAAAAAAGCTGGTGGTTCATCCAATAATGGTAGAGATTCCGCAGGAAGAAGACTTGGTGTAAAAAAGTATGGCGGTGAAGTTGTCAAAGCAGGCAATATAATTGTTAGACAAAGAGGTACTAAATTCCATGCAGGAGAAAATGTAGGAATGGGTAAAGATCATACTTTATTTGCTCTTAAAGACGGTAAAGTTTCTTTTATGCATGGATTAAATAAAAGAAAAATAATTAGAATAGAAAGCATCTAAATAAATTTTTTTATAAGCAATTTTGAACCTTAAATTTTAGATAGCTCTATTTAGATGGTTTAATAAATGCAATTTCTTGATCAAGCAAAAATATATTTACAGTCAGGTAAAGGTGGAAACGGTTGCGTTAGCTTCCGAAGAGAAAAATATGTAGAATTTGGCGGACCTGATGGAGGTGCCGGAGGAAAAGGTGGAGACATAATCTTTGAAGGTTGTTCTGCTTTAAATACTTTGATCGATTTTCGCTATAAGCAACATTTTAAAGCTAAAAAAGGTACTGATGGCTCAGGAAAAAATTGTAATGGAGCTAAAGGGCAAGATATAATTATAAAAGTCCCAATCGGAACGCAAATAATTTCTGATACAGATAAAGAAACAATATTACAGGATATAACTGAAGACGGGGAAAAAGTATTTTTTTTACAAGGTGGAAAAGGAGGTTTTGGTAACACACATTTTAAAAGTTCTAAAGAACAAGCTCCAAGAAGGTCTAATCCTGGGCTTGAAGGTGAAGAAATTTGGGTGTGGCTAAGATTAAAAATATTAGCAGATGTAGGATTATTAGGTTTACCAAACGCAGGAAAATCTTCCCTACTCTCTGCAATCACTAATGCAAAACCAAAAATAGGTAATTACCCTTATACAACCTTGACTCCTCAATTAGGTATAATAAGAAATTATAATCAAGAAATTGTTTTAGCAGATATTCCAGGCCTTATTAATGATGCTCATAAAGGGGTAGGAATAGGAACTCGTTTTCTTGGACACATAGAAAGATGTAAAATACTACTCCACTTAATAGATGCTAAATCTCCAAATCCTCTTAAAAATTATAAAAATATAATTAAAGAAATTACAAAATATGGAAAAGGTCTTGAAAAGAAAACACAAGTACTCATTATTAGCAAAGCAGATTTAGTTTCTAATGAAGAATTAAAAGTAATAGTTAAAAAGATTGAAGAATATTCAAAAAGTAGTGTATTAGTTTCATCCTCTATAAATAAAATAGGGCTAAATGAATTAATAGATGTACTTTTTACGAAATTAGAAAAATTAGATAATGAAAATAATAATAAAGAAACTAAAGAAAAAAAATGGTCTCCGTAAAATCAATAAAACTAAATTCTGTTAATAATGCTAAAAGAATAGTATTAAAAGTAGGTTCTGCATTAATTGTAGACCCCACAACAGGAAGTATTAAGGAATCTTGGGTTAAAAGCTTAGTTAAAGATATTTTATTTCTATTAAATAAAAATAAAGAAATATTAATTGTCAGTTCTGGCGCAATAGCTCTTGGTAAATCTGAATTAGGGTTACAAAATAAATCATTAAAACTTTCTGAGAAGCAAGCAGCGGCGGCTACAGGACAAATATCATTAGCTAAAGCTTGGAAAAGCATTTTTGAAGAAATAGATATAAAATGTGGGCAAATTCTAGTTGGTCATAGTGATTTAGAGACAAGAAGAAATGCTATGAATACCCGAGCTACATTAAATACATTACTAAAATTAAATGTAATACCTATTATTAATGAAAATGATACCGTTGCCACTCTTGAAATAAGATATGGCGATAATGATCAACTAGCAGCTAGAATTGCTCAATTAGTGGAAGCTGACGTGCTAATACTCTTATCCGATATAGATGGTTTATATTCTCATGATCCAAAAAATTCGCCTAAAGCTAAATTTATTGAAGAAATCACTCATATTTCATCAGATATTGAAAGTATGGCTAAAAATACAAAATCAAATATAGCTTCCGGTGGTATGATAACAAAAATTAAAGCCGCAAAAATTGCAACGGCAGCCGGTTGTCATTTAATTATTGCTCATGGAAAAAATAAAAATAGTCTACTAGAACTAATTAATGGAGGTAAACACTCTATATTTAAAGCCAATTTAAGCCCTTTAAATGCTAAAAAGAAATGGATATTAAGTAAGAGAGATAAATTAAAATTTGTAAAAATAGATAATGGTGCAGAGAATGCATTAAATTTAGGAAAAAGTTTACTTGCTGCAGGTATTAAGTCTAACTCAAACAGTTTTCATAGAGGAGAAATTGTTGATATTTTATCAAATAATGATACATTATTAGGCTGCGGTATTATTGCTTATGATTCAGATGAAATAGAAATGATTAAAGGTAAGAAAAGTACAGAAATTAAAAAAGCACTAGGATATAAAGGAAGAGATGAAGCAATACACCGCAATGATATGGTTATTAATTAAAAGTGAATAATAGAATATGAATAATAATATAGAAAAACATATTGAAGAAATATGTATTAAGGCTAAGAATGCCTCAAAAAGCTTATCTCATGCTTCTTCTAAATCTAAAAATCAAGCTCTACAGTTGATTGCTAAACATATTAAAAAGGATAAAAATGATATTTTAAAAGCAAACTCTATAGATATTAAGTCAGCTAGAGAGAATAATGTTTCTGAAGCTTTATTAGATAGACTATTGCTTAATGAATCTAGAATTAATGATATGATTAAAGGATTAGATAATATAATTCTTTTAAATGACCCTATAGGTTCAGAAATTAAAAAATGGACACCTAAAAATGGTATAAATATGAGTC
>JAQWLZ010000040.1 GCA_029247025.1 Alphaproteobacteria bacterium
GTAAAAATAAAATCTTGGTTTTCAAAATGGGTTCATAAAGCATTCTCACCATTTGAAAAAATTTTAGAAAATGATAAAGAAGGAGGATATTATTGTTTTGGTGACACACCGACCTTTGCAGATATTTGCCTTTTTTCACAGGTAGTAAATAATGCAAGGTTTGATGTTGATTTATCTAAATACCCAAATATAAATAGTATCTATGAGCACTGTTTAACTAATGAAGCCTTTATAAAAGCTTTACCAAAGAACCAACCAGATGCAGAATAATCAATTTATATATTATTTAAGGTGTTTTTGAAATAAGTCATGTATTCTCGACCAATGGATTTCAGCACTTTTTTTATTATAGGTATGTCTATCAGGAAATGCAAAACCATGCTCAGTTCCTTCATAAATTTCCATTCTGAAATTTAGAGTATTTTTTTCAAAATGTTTCTCAATATTCTTTAATGCTTCATCATCTACCCAACTATCTTTTTCTGCAAAAGCTAAGTATAGATTAGCTGTTATTTTTCCTGCCCCTAAGTGAGGAGAGTCTTCTTTATCTGTCATTATTTTTACTCCATAAAATGATGCAGCAGCTGAGAATTTATTACTATATATAGATGCAATAGAGACTATGTATTGTCCGCTCATACAGTATCCAACTGCTCCATAACCTTCATGCATTATACCTTTTTTATTATCTAAGAATTCTAAAATATATTTAGTGTCTGATACGACTAATTCGTTAGTTGTGTCATCCATAGTTTTTATCATAGCAGTAAAATGACTTTTATCTTCTCTAATTTTATCAAATGTAAACGGATAGTTGCCTTCTTTTCCAACTCTATAGAATAAATTTGGTAATAATACATAATATCCCATACTTGCTAATCTTCTGGCCATACCTCTTAGTTCTTCTCTTATAGCAGGAGCATCCATATATATAATAATTGCGGGGAAAGGACCTCCTTCATCTGGCATAACCTCAAATGTATCTATTAACCCATCTTTAGTTTTAATATTTATAAAGTTTTCAATCATTATATTTTCCTCAATGTAAGTTGTTTAATTTATACATGGCCTGATATGTTTTTAGGTTGATATGGTTTTTCTAAAGATAAAATTTGTTTTTCAGAAAGTTTTAACGATAGGCTATTTAAAAGAGTTTTTAATTGCTCAAGTTTTCCGGGGCCAACTATTGGCGCTGTAATTCCTTTTTTTTGAAGTAACCATGCCAATGCTATTTCAACGGGCTGTCTATTTTCTTGCTTGGCTATTTTTTTAATAGAATCAAGAACTTTAAAATCTGCTTTACTATAGTAATAGTCATCTGCAAGTATATCATTTTTAGCTCTATCAGTTTTTCCTCCTCCAATTTTACTCCTATTACCGGCTAAGAATCCTCTTGCAAGAGGGCTCCATGGAGTAACTGCTAAATTATCATTTATACAAAGTGGAATCATTTCTCTTTCTTCTTCTCTATAAATTAAATTTAAATGGTTTTGCATGGAAATAAATTTTGTCCATCCGTTTTTTTCTGCAGTTTCTTGAGCTTTAACAAGTTGCCAAGCAAACATACTAGAAGCACCAATATATCTTGCTTTTCCTGATTTAACTACATCATGTAAGGCTTCCATAGTTTCTTCTATAGGGGTTTCATAATCCCATCTATGAATAATATATAAGTCAACATAATCCATTTTAAGTCTTGATAAAGATGCATCTATTGCATTAAATATATATTTTCTTGATAGACCTTTTTGATTAGGACCTTTACCCATAGGGTTGTAAACTTTAGTTGCTAATACCACTTCATCTCTATTTGACATTTCTTTAAGAAGTTCTCCAGTAACTTCTTCACAAGAACCATTTGAATAAACATCAGCTGTATCAAAAAAATTTATTCCTGACTCTAAAGCATGTCTGAAGACTGGGGCAGCGTCTTTTTTTCCCAAGGCATAATTTCTCCAACCTTTTTCCATTGCAAACATCATTGTACCAAAACAAATTTTAGATACTTTCATTCCTGATGAACCAAAACGAACATATTCCATAATATTTTCCTATATTATTATAAGAGTAATATTCTACTTTTATTTTATTGTTTGCGTCAATTTCATTTAATAAATAAGATTATGTTTATTAAAGTTTTAAATGATATATTTATTGTTTGATAATATACTTTTTTTAGAGGTAAATTTTAAGGAAGTTTTATGGCATTATTAAGAATTTTTCTTATATTTTTTTTATTGAGTAATTTTTCACATGCAAATGATTTATTGTCTTATGAAAAACAAAGCAAAATTTCCATTAAAGAATTAGCGGTTAATTTAAAAAAATCATTAAAAGCAGTTCTGAAAGAATCAGGTCCAATTGCTGCAGTAGAATATTGTAATATTGCTGCTTTGGACATTACTAGTGATATTTCAAATAAAAAGGATGTTTTTATAAAACGAACTAGTTTAAAATTAAGAAATAAAAATAATATGACAGATAGCTGGGAAATAGATGTACTTAATAATTTTGAAAAAAGAAAACAAAATGGAGAAAATGTAATGTCTCTTAGTTATCAAGAGGTTTATAAAGATGATAATAAATCTTTTTATAGATATATGAAAGCTATACCTACAGGTAAAGTTTGTCTAACTTGCCATGGTTCCAATATAGACCCAAAACTTGCTTCTAAACTATCAGAGTTATATCCGGATGATAATGCGTATAATTATAAATTAGGTGATATAAGAGGAGCTTTTTCTGTTAAAATATCTATGCCAAATTAAAGTAATATAGAATGATACCAATTTATGATGATAATCCAGCATTAGGAAAACCTTTGCTCGTGGTAGGAATAATATTAACTTGTATAGTTGTTTGGTTTTGGCAATCTGGGCTAGGTTATCAAGCAAATAATCAAATAATTATGGGTTATGGATTAACACCTGCTGCATTTCTTGGAAATATGGAGCAAACTGGGCCTTTAATTCCAATTTTCACTTTGTTTACATCGATGTTTATGCATGGTGGTTTTATGCATTTAGCAGGGAATATGCTTTATCTTTGGATATTTGGAGATAATATAGAAGGGGCATTAGGTCATATACGTTTCATTATATTTTATTTTATATGTGGTGTAGTTGCGGCATTTGCTCAAATATTTTCCGCCCCTGAAAGTACTATTCCTATGATTGGTGCGAGTGGTGCAGTTTCGGGAGTTCTTGGTGCGTATTTGATTTTTTACCCGCGGGCAAGAATTAGAACTTTTGTTTTTTTAGGAATATTTATTACTTTTTTAAGGCTTCCCGCTATTTTGCTTTTAGGTGTTTGGATTTTAGGGCAAATTATTAGTGCCAGTATTTCTAATCCCGGCTCTCCAGGAGTAGCGTGGTTTGCTCATTTAGGAGGCTTTTTTGCTGGAATGATATTTGGTCCTTTATTAAAAAAACCAAATATCAGTATTTTTCAAAAACCAAGGACTACAGTTAAAGAAAAGCCTATTAGAATTCGTTTTCGTAGATAATAATTTTTTATTCATTAAATTCTTGTCTATCAGGAATTCTAGTAAATGCTATTCGTGTTCCAGAAAAAGATTTTATTTTATTGGGTAATCCTCCTATAGTTACACTATCTCTACCAAAACGGGTATTAATATTATCCATAGTTTTTGATAATTTTTCAAAACGATTTGTGTCTAAAGTAATTTTTTTATTAAAATTCTGGAATAACTCAGGCTGTAAATCAGATTTTTTTTTAAGGTTATACAATGTTATGCTTATTTTTTTAATTTGTTTGAAATTTCTCTTTTTAATTAATTGTACCCATATTTTTGTTGCTTCCTCTTGTAATTTTTTATTATCACAGGCTCTATAAAATCTACTTTTTCCTTCTAGCCTTAGATTATTTTCTGTTCTTATGCTAAGAGATAAACGACTACAGTAGTAGTCCATTCTCCTTAACCGGCTGGTGGCTTTTAATAATAGGCGTAACATAACTTTTTCTGCTAATTCTACGAGCCTCCATTTAGGTTCTAATACATGACTATGTCCTATAGTTTTTCTTTCTGTTTTAATATCTGCAATTTCTTTTCCCCGTAACATATACCAAAATTTTTCTCCCTGAACATTACCCCAAATTTTTCTCATATGTTTTGGAGATATATTATATAGTTCTTGGATAGATAAAATTCCTGATTTATTTAAGCGGTATTCCATTGCTCTACCAATTCCAGTAAGATCAGAAAGTTTAAAATGTTTAATGCTATCTGGAATATCTTTGCTGTAAAGTACTTGTAAACCATCAGGTTTTTCTAAATTACTAGCAGTTTTTGCGAGAAATCTGTTAGGTGCAATACCTATAGAGCAACGTATATATTGGCCTATATTCTCTTGTATACCTATTTTAATATTTTTTGCAATTTTACGCGCTTGAGCCTCATTTTTCTGGCTTCCTATTAGTTTACATGCAACTTCGTCTATAGAGGAAATTATTTCAATTGGAATATATTTATCTATTTCTGCTAATATTTTATGATGGTACATAACATAGTTTTCATGATTTGCTTGTACACATATTATTTCAGGACATAATTTTTTTGCTTCGTAAATCATCGTTCCTGTTTTAACACCATAGGCTTTTGCTTCATAGCTTGCAGCTATCGCGCATGTTGCGTCAGTCATTGTAGGAACTATTGCAACTGGTTTATTCTGTAATTTTGGTTGTAGTTGTTGTTCAACACTTGCAAAATAGCTGTTTAGATCTAGGTAAAGCCAATTTAATATCATTTCATTATTTAAAATTTTGTTCATGTTTTGTTCTAATTAATCACAGTCATGAAGTCAATATTATTATAAGGTTTTAATGAGATAATTTAAAAATATTAACAGCAGCAGTGGGAAGATGTTTTGAAGAATGAATAGCTTTATTTAAATCATTTAAATTTGGCTTTTCTCCATAATTAATATTAAGCGAATGAGACAAGATACCACTTGTTATTAGTATAGTATTAATGCCAATAGAATTTCCGCCTAGAATATCAGTTTCTAAACCGTCTCCAATGACTGAAACATTTTTTAAATTTATATTTGGTGATAATAGTTTTAAATGTTTTAAGGCTTTAGAAAAAACATTTTTGTATGGTTTTCCAAACTGTATAACGTCTCCACCTAAATTTTGATATACTTCTGCAATTGCTCCAGCACAAAAAATTCTTTTTCCCGTTTGTCTAACTACAATTTTATCTGGGTTTGCACATATCATGGGTAATTTATTATTTAAGCATTCTTTTAATTCAGTGGTATACAATTCTAGGTTATCGTTAAAATCACGTGGGCCAGTTATAAGTATAAAATCTGAATTATTAGGAGAGAAATTTTCCTCAAACTTAGTACTATCAAGAAGATCATTATCTTCTTTTAATCCAATAAAATAATATTTAACTCCGGGAACTAAATTAGTATTTGTAATAAGTTCATTCTTACATACATCACCAGAAGATATAATTTTATCATATAAATTAGGTTTAATACCAATATTTGCTAATTTTTTTGCAACTATTTCAGATTTTCTAGGAGCATTAGATAAGAGAATTATAGGAATATTTTTTTTTTTAATTTCTAATAAAGTTTTTAAGGCTTCTGGATAAACTGTAATACCATCCCACAATACTCCCCATATATCTAAAATAAGTCCTTCACAACTATCTATCATAAAATTTAAATCATTATAAAAAGGTATTTTAGTTTTATTACTACTCATTTATATAACGGCCGTTTGCAATTTCATAAGCTTTACTACCAATTATATTAGTTATATGACTTGAATTACTTTTTTTATTTAACTCTTGAATAATTTTATTAATTAAATAAGGACCATTAAATACTAAACCTGTATATAATTGTAAAATACTAGCTCCAGCTAGCATTTTAAGATAAGCATCATCAGCATTAGTTACTCCACCTATACCAATAAATTTAATATTATTTTGAGCATGTAAATAAGCTTTTGCGAGCATTTTTGTTGATTGAAGAGTAAGAGGTTTTCCAGAAAGTCCTCCATTTTCATTCTTGTTTCTTGATTTAAGTTCATAAGATCTACTGATTGTTGTATTAGAAATGCAAAGGGCATCAATATTATGTTTTAAAGATGTATCAATAATATTTTTAAGCTCGCTGTCATTCAAGTCTGGAGAAATTTTTAACCATACCTGCAATGCATGCCCTCTTTTATTTTCTATTTTTTTCCTCTCTTCATTAACGTTACTTAGTAGGCTTGCAAGTATATCACTTGTTTGAAGACTTCTTAGCCCTGGGGTATTAGGAGAAGATATATTAATAGTAATCCAATCTGCATATTTTCCTAAATTTCTAGTTAATATTGAGTAATCACTAATTTGATTTATAGTATCTTTATTACACCCTATATTTATTCCTAATGGAATATTTGAATGATATCTTTCAAGACGATTAGTTAAATATTTTTCACCTTTACTCGGAAAGCCCAGACTATTTATTATAGCTTTATCCTTATTAAGTCTAAATACTCTAGGTTTTTTATTTCCTGTTTGAAATTTAGGAGTTACAGTTCCAATTTCAGTATGTGATAGACCTAATTTATCTATTTGATGAAAGACTTCTCCATCTTTATCAAAGCCAGCTGCAAGTCCTATAGGATGTTTAAAATCAATATTCCCTAGTTTTATATTAAGATTTTTATAGGAATCTATAGAATTATTTAAGAATAGTCCTGTTTTAATTAATTTAAGAGTAATATTATGTGCTAATTCAGGAGGTAATTTATGTAAAAAACATTTTAATAAAAGGTTATTTAAATATTTCATTTTATGCCTTCTATTGAGAGGTTTAATCAATTATATAATTATTTAATTTATATAACTATAAATATTTTTAAATAAATACTTATATGCTTGCAATAATAATGCAAAATGCATATATTTCTTCGCTTTCCAAATAAATAAGTTAGAATGTAATTATAAGGATGGCAGATGATAAAACAAAAAAATAGTTTTGATAAAGTAGGAGTTATAATGGGTAGCCAATCTGATTGGGATACCATGAAAAATGCTGTGAAAATATTAGAAAAATTATCTGTTCCTTATGATGTCAATATAGTTTCTGCTCATAGAACTCCCGATAGACTCTATGAGTATGCTAAGTCTGCAAAAAATAAAGGTTTTAAAGTTATTATAGCTGGAGCTGGTGGAGCTGCTCATTTGCCTGGTATGATTGCATCTTTAACACATATTCCTGTACTTGGAGTACCAATTTTGAGTAAAGCATTAAGCGGAATGGATAGCTTATTATCTATTGCTCAAATGCCATCTGGCATACCTGTGGGAACTTTAGCTATTGGTGAAGCTGGAGCTTGCAATGCAGGTATAATGGCAGCCCAGATCTTAGCTTTAAATAATAAATCTATAGAAAGAAAAGTAAAAAATTATAGATTAAAGCAAACTAAATCTGTACTAGAAAAACCGGAAACCAGTATTGAAAAATAAAACTCTAGGTATAATCGGTGGGGGCCAATTAGGAAGAATGACTGCTCTTGCAGCAGCTAAATTTGGAATAGAGTGTCACGTTTTTGATCCAGATTCTAATGCACCAGCATTTCAGGTTTGTTCTAAATCATTTATTAATAAATATGAAGATATGGCAGCAATAAAAGAGTTTGCTTCAGGAGTTGATGCCGTTTTGTATGAATTTGAAAATATACCATTAAAGAGTGCTCAGTATATTGAAAAATTTTGTTTATTAAGACCTTCTTCTTTTATTCTATCAGTTTCACAAGATAGATTAGTAGAAAAAAATTTTTTATTAAATAAAGCAAAAGTAAAAACCGCAAAATTTTATGAATGTAGTACATATGAAGATTTAGAAAATTCATATCATTCTATAAATGGAATATCGGTTTTAAAGACGCGCCGTTTTGGATATGATGGTAAAGGACAAATAAAGTTAAATAATGATGCAGATTTAGTTGAGGCATGGAAAGTTATTGGAAGTAATGAATTAATACTTGAAGAATTTATTCCATTTAAAAGAGAGTTAAGTATTATTGTTGCCAGGAACTATAATGGCAAAATAGTATTATATGATGTTGTTGAGAATAAGCATAAAAATCATATTCTAGATCAAACAATTGCACCTGCCCCAAATATATCTAATGATATAATTAATTTAGCAAAAACAATAGCAGTCAAAATTGCAACTGAGTTAAATTTAGTAGGCTTACTAGCTATTGAATTGTTTGAACTTGATGATGGAGAGCTATTAGTTAATGAAATTGCACCGCGTCCGCATAATTCAGGACATTGGACTATGGACGGATGTGTTACAGACCAATTTGAGCAAGCAGTAAGAGCAACTTTAGGGATTGAGTTAGGAAGCACAAGTAGATTATTTAATATTACTATGCAAAATCTAATTGGAGATGATATTTTTTTAGTCAAAAAATATATGAACGATCCTAAAGTAAGAGTTCATAATTATGGAAAAAAAGAAGTTAGAGCAGGAAGAAAAATGGGGCATATAAATCATATTATATCATAAAATGAATATTATACTTTAATAGACTTTAATTCTTTTATAATTGTAATTAATTTATTAAAGATATTAAAATTAGATATTTTAGATTTAATAGATGCAGATTTCTGTCCAAATTTTAGAACCTCATCAATTCTTCTATTTAAAAAGAATTTAGTTTCTGCAATATCTTTTTTTGTATCATTAAACCAACAAAGTAATGTTGAAAGATATACCCATGACAATAAAAGTCTTTTAGTGTAATGATTATAATCTGTAGAAGTATCTCCAGCCGATTTCCAAATTAAATCTGCTGTATTCCATAAGTTTTTAATAGATTTTATTGGATTTGATGATTCAGTGACAAATATATGTTTAATTGCATCTTTATTATTTTGAAATATTTTTAGTCTTATAATAACTCCATTATAAATTTTATCACGAATTCTTATATTTTTATTTTTAAGCTGGTTTATTTTTTTTAACATTTCTATATCAGTTTCATTAAAAAAATATTCCTTTAATTCATATATTCCTTCAGGAAATAATCTTCCTAAATTTCCTTCTGGTACATTACAATTTTCTGCTGCCTTAATAAGCATATTTTTATTAAACCCATAGGTATTAATATCAATAAGTGCTTGCTTTAAGATTTTTTTTCTTTGCCTTTCATATTTTAATTTTTCTCTATTCATTTTTGCTAACCCAGTGTTTTGCTTCGCTTATAAATTGTAATGAAGATAAATCTTTCATTCTATGAGGATAGAGTATACCAATTAAGTGATCACATTCATGTTGGACGACTCTAGCATTAAAACCTTCAGCAATAGTTTCTATTTTATTTCCTTTCAGGTCTAATCCTGAATATTTAATTTTATTGGGACGTACTACTTGTCCCCTCAATCCAGGAACAGAGAGACACCCTTCCCAATCTATACTAGTTTCATTAGTTAAAATATCTATTTTAGGATTAACTAATGTTATTAAATTAGCTTCTTTTCCATCACCAGATAAGGTTTCAAAAATTACTACTTGAAGGGAAACATGTACTTGAGGTGCAGCTAACCCTACACCATTTCCCAGATCATCAAGTGTTTCTAACATATCATCCACTAATACTTTTATTTTAGGATCTGTTGGGTCATCCACTTTTTTTGCTTTATGTAAAAGTATTGGGTGTCCCATCTTAGCAATTTTTAAAATAGCCATAATATTTTTACCAACTTAATATTCATTTTTATTAAAAAAAAATTCTTATTACTTCACTTATACTTATTCTTATGTTAATACCACACCTTATATTGGTAATAATATATATTATTGTTGACATTAATGTAAGGCGAGGAGCAAGAAGTGCAAGTAATAGTTAGAGATAATAACGTAGACCAAGCTTTAAAAGTGCTTAAGAAGAAAATGCAAAGAGAAGGTATGTATCGCGAAATGAAAAAAGGAAGATCGTTTGAGAAACCTTCAGAAAAGAAAGCTCGAGAAAAAGCAGAAGCTGTAAGAAGATGGAGAAAATTACAAAGAAAGAAAGAGATGACTGAAGAATAAAGCTGTTTCTTAATTTACTACATTTTTAATTCTTTTATTATTATATAGATTTTCCAAATTTTCACATACAAATTTAAACCTTCTATCCCATAATTGACTACTCCATGCTGAGGAATGTGGAGAGAAAGTTATATTATCTAATTTATGTAGAGGATATTTTGATGGATATAACTTTTTTGCAATACTATCTTTTGGATAATTATACCATACATCAATAACTGCAGCTCTAATGATTTTATTTTTTAAAACTTTATATAAATCAGCTTCATTAATTATAGGACCTCTAGCAATATTTATAATTACTGAATTTTTATTCATGTTTTTCATTAAATTAAAATTCAGTAAATTTTTTGTTTCATCATTTAGTGGGCATGCAATTATTAAATAATCAAATTTGTTAATCTCTTTTTTAATATTTTTTATTGAATTAAATTTAATATATTTATTTGACTTATATTTATCAATATTTCTAACTAAGGATGATATATTCATTTTAAAAGCTTTTGCTCTTTTAGCTATTTCTTTTCCTATATGCCCATAACCAATAATACCTAAATTTTTATTAAGTAACTCTCCATGAAAGGAAGAACTTGAAAAGTATCCTTTCCAGTTCCCTTTTTTTAATTGTGCATTCATTTTATTTAAATTTATTTCAGCTTCTAGCATAGATAGAAGGCAGTATTCTGCAATTGGTACTTCATGCTCAAATGTATTGCTTACCTTGCAGCCTTTAGGAACAGATTCAAAGTGGATATTATCAAAACCGGCTGCTGGTATTTGTATTAATTTTAGCTTGGGTGCATTTATATCCTTATTTGGCCAACGAGTTGTTATAAACACATCAGCATCTAATAACTCTCTTGTAAGTTCTCCAGGTTTTTTATTAACACTAACAATATTATAATTAGATAAAACCCCTTTGGATTTAAAGTTTTTTTCTAAATATTTTTTAAAATCAATGTCTAGGCCACCAGGGATCACTATTTTAAGTTTTTTTTTAGTCATTTTTTTAAGCTTTTATTATATAAGTTGTTATATATATAGTAAATTTACTATTTGTAAAAGAATTGTTAGGAGGTGCTAAATGATAGTTGAACAAATATGGACAGGTAATGCTTATAGAAATTATAATTATCTTATTGCTTGTCCTCATACTGGAGAAGCCATTGCTATAGACCCATTAGAATCTCAGATGTGTTTTGATAAAGCAAAAGAAAAAGGATGGGATATCACTAAAATACTTAATACACATGAACATGGTGATCATACTGGTGGTAATTTAAATCTAATTAATCTTACTGGTGCAGAAGTGATGGCACATGAAGGTGCATCTAAAAATATTCCTGGAATGACATCAGGTTTATCAGAGGGAGACATAGTGAAAATTGGAAAAGAGGTAGAACTAGAAGTTTTAGACACTCCTGGTCATACTATGACTCATATATGCCTCTTATCTAAGAACAATAAACCAGCTTTATTTTCCGGAGATACTTTATTTAATGCAGGAGCAGGTAATTGCCATAACGGTGGTCACCCAGAGGAACTTTATGAAACATTTTATAGACAATTTAGAAATTTACCGGATACAACTTTAATATATCCTGGACATGATTATTTAAAAAATAATTTAGAATTTACTTTAGATAGAGAGCCTAATAATGAAAATGCTCAAAAATTACTAAATTCTATAAAAAACTCAGAAGCTGGCAGTGTAATAACTAACTTAAAAATGGAAAATAATATTAATACTTTTTTTAGGCTTTCTAATAGCACTATAATTGATAGACTAAGAGAAAATTTTCCAGAATTATCTAGTAATCCATCACAAAAAGAAGTCTTTTTATTACTTAGACAGTTGAGAAACAAATGGTAGCATAAGTTTTACTAAATTAAATGGAATAAAAATGGAAAGATCATTTAAAAAAGAAATTGAAGCATTAAAACTTGGCGAAGGTGATATATTTGAAGGTGAAGGAATATTAGCCGTAACAAAAGCGTTATTACAGTCAGGTGTTTCCTATGTTGGCGGATATCAAGGCTCACCAGTTTCAAATTTATTAGATGTAATGGTTCAGGCAAAAGATTATATGAACGAGTTAGGAGTTCATGTTGAGGCCTGTGCTAATGAATCTTCAGCTGCTGCTATGCTTGGTGCTTCTATAAATTATCCAGTAAGAGGAGCAGTTACTTGGAAATCAATTGTTGGAACTAATGTTGCCTCTGATGCTTTATCGCATTTAGCTTCAGTTGGGGTCCTTGGAGGTTCACTAATTATTATTGGAGAAGACTATGGTGAAGGCTCGAGTATAATTCAAGAGAGGACTCATGGAGTAGCTTTAAAATCAACTATATGGCTTATGGACCCTAGACCAAATTTAGAGATAATTGTAAGAACGGTTCATAAAGCGTTTGAGCTTTCTGAGTATTCTCATACTCCTGTTATGATGCAATTAAGAATTAGAACTTGTCACTTGCAAGGTAAGTTTATTACAAAAAATAATATTAAACCTAAAATTTCTAGCACTAATAAAGTTGAAGAAGTGGCCCCCCATAATTACGATTTAATTGCACATCCGCCTAGTACTTATGCGCAAGAGAAACTAAAATATGGACAAAGAGCAAAACTGGCAAAGACGTTTATATCGAATAATTCTTTAAATGAATTTTTTGAAGGTGAAATAAAAGAAGTAGGACTTATTGTGCAGGGAGGACTCTATAATAATTTAATATCTGCTTTAAAAGAACTTAATATATCAGATAGTTTAGGAAATTCAAAAATATCAATTTATGTTCTAAATATCGTTCATCCTCTTATTCCTGAGGAAGTTATAACTTATGCTAGAAAATTTAAAGCTGTTTTAATTATTGAAGAAGGACAACCGCAATATATAGAACAGGAATTAGGATTATTATTTCATAAGGAAAAAATAGAAGTTAGCCTGATTGGAAAAGATGTATTACCTATGGCAGGGGAGTATACAACTGAAGTAATCCATAAAGGCGTATTTAATTTTATTAAACAGTATATTCCTAATTTTTCTAGTTTTTCTAATTTAGATTATAATATTGAGGTAGATCAGCTTAGAGAAAAAGCATCTTCATCATTAGGAGAAATTGTTCCGCCTAGGCCTCCAGGTTTTTGTACTGGCTGTCCTGAAAGACCATTTTTTGCTGCTTTAAAAATGATTGAAAAGGATACTGGAAAAATTCATGTTTCTACAGATATAGGTTGTCATTCCTTTGCTACCTTTCCACCTTTTTCTTTTGGGCAATCTATTTTGGGTTATGGAATGAGTTTGGCCGCAAGTGCAGGTGTGCAGAGCTTTTCTTCAAAAAGACCAATTGCAATAATGGGTGATGGAGGATTTTGGCATAATGGTTTATTAAGTGGTGTAGCATCAAGACTATTAAATAATTCTGATGGTATTTTAGTAATACTTCAAAATGGTTATACTTCAGCAACTGGAACTCAAGACCTTATATCAACTCCTGAGTCAGAGAGTAGGAAGCTTGCTGCTTCTTCTAGTTCTACTAGTTCAGATAAAACAATAGAAAAGGCATTAGAGGGCTTAGGTGTGAAATGGTTAAAAACAGTTCATACTTATGAAGTAGGTTCTGTTAAAAAAGTTTTAAATGAGGCATTAGAAAGTTCTTTTAAGGGTTTAAAAGTAATTATAGCAGAGGGAGAATGTCAATTAGAGAGGCAAAGAAGACTTAAGCCTATAAAGAATAATGCTATAAAAATGAAAAAAAGATTTGTAAGAATCCGATATGGTGTTGATGAAGAAACATGTACTGGAGACCATTCTTGTATAAGACTTTCAGGTTGTCCAACCCTTACTGTTAAACCTTCTACTGACCCGCTAAAATTAGATCCGGTAGCTCATGTTACTGATGGGTGCGTAGGATGTGGTTTATGTGGAGAAAATGCTATAGAGGCAACTTTATGCCCTTCGTTTTATAAAGCTAAAATAATAAATAACCCTAATTTAAAAGAAAGATCATTAGCTTGGGTTAGAAATAAAGTTATTGGTCTATTATCTTGAGTGATTATAAAACTATATCATTATTAATTACTGCTTTAGGAGGTGAAGGTGGAGGTACCTTAATGAATTGGATAATAGACTCTGCTAGAAGTCAAAAACTATTTGTACAAGGAACATCAGTGCCAGGTGTTGCACAAAGAACAGGAAGTACAAGTTATTACATAGAAATATGTGATAGAAATTTTCATAATGAGAAAGAACCTATTTTATCATTATATCCTAAACCAGGGCGTGTAGATATAGTAATTGCTAGTGAATTACTTGAAGCTGCAAGAGTTTTGGAAAAAGGATATATAAACCCAGACAGAACAACATTAATTACTTCTTCAAGTAGAACATATACAAATTTAGAAAAATCTCATTTATCAGATGGAAGGTTTAATCACGAAAAAATAATAAATACGTGTAAAAAAATGTCCAAAAATTTTATATGTTTAGATTTAAATAGTATGGCAATAGAACATTCAACAATAGTATCTGCAACTATGTTTGGAGCTTTAGCTGGTACCGGAATATTACCATGGAAAAAAGATATTTATGAAGATGTTTTTAAAGATAATATATTTGGAAAAAATAGTTTGTCAGGTTTTAATTTTGCTTATCAGCAAGTTCAATCTATTTCTGATAATACTTTAATAGGTAAGACAAATATAAACTTAAATAATGATAGTAAAATAAACAATATAAATGAGTCATTATCCGATGAATTTTTGAGTATTATTAATTTAGGAAAAGAAAGATGTACTGATTATCAAAATAATAAATATTCAGAATTATTTATGAAAAGAGTTAATAAACTTACGTCAGTAATAGATAAAAATGATGCTAAAATAATATCTATAGCGGAAAATATAGTTAGGCGTCTTGCTTTATGGATGACATATGAAGATATACCTAGAGTTGCTCAATTAAAAATTAAACCAGATAGATTTATAAAAATAAAAAATGAAATTAATCTGAAAAAAAATCAGATATTTTTTGTTCAAGATATTTTTAAACCTGGTTTAAATGAAATAGGAGCTATGCTTCCAAATAAGATAGGAAGATGGTTTATTAGAAATAAAAAATTATCTACTCTTTTACCTTTTGTAGGTAAAGGAATGAAAATAAACTCTTCAAAAATATCAGGCTTTCTTATATTAAAAACTTTATCATCATTTCGCTTTATTAGACCTATTTCTCTGCGATATAAAGAAGAGCAAAATAATATAGATAAGTGGATTGATAATATAATTATATCTTTAAGTCATTCTATATCTTTTTCAGAGGGATTAGCAGATATGCCACAAATACTAAAAGGATATGGAGATACATGGGATAGGGGCATAAAGAAATATAATAAAATAAATGATGCTTTAATAAAAAATAAATTACATAGTATAGATGAAAAAGATGGGGCTATATTAAAAGAAGCAATTTTAATATCTATGAATGATGTTGAGACCGAAAAATTGGATATTTTTCTCCAAAAAAACTTAAAATAGCTTTATATTTTAATCTAGAGCTTGAACTATTTTTTCTAACATTTTTTTTGCGTCATCAAAAAGCATCATAGTATTTTCATTATAAAAAACATCGTTATCGATGCCTGCATATCCAGGAGATAAGGATCTTTTAACAAATAACACAGTTTTAGCACGCTCTACTTCTAAAATTGGCATGCCTGCTATTGGACTAGCTGGATCTGTTTTTGCAGCAGGATTAGTTACATCATTTGCTCCTATAACAAAAGCTACATCTGTACTAGAAAAATCACTATTTATATCTTCTAATTCAAAAACTTCATCATATGGAACGTTTGCTTCAGCTAAGAGAACATTCATATGACCTGGCATTCTTCCTGCAACTGGATGGATAGCATATTTAACGCTAACTCCTGAACTTTTTAGCTTATCTGTCATTTCTCTAACAATATGTTGAGCTTGTGCAACAGCCATTCCATAGCCTGGAACTATGACTACATTTTGTGAATTTTGCATGATAAATGCAGCATCTTCTGCACTTCCTGCTTTAGCATTTTTATTTTTATTTCCTGTTTTTTCATCTTCAATAGCTGCACCAAATCCTCCTAATATAACGCTAATAAATGATCTATTCATAGCTTTACACATTATATATGATAAAATTGCACCTGAACTACCAACCAATGCTCCTACAATAATTAATGCTGTATTTTGAAGAGTAAAGCCTATTCCAGCTGCAGCCCATCCAGAATAAGAGTTCAACATAGATACTACAACAGGCATATCAGCTCCTCCAATTGGAATAATTAAAAGTATTCCTATTAGTAAAGCTAAAATAGTTAAAATATGAAATAATCTAGGGTCTTCATTATTGGAAAATAGTACTATAAGAGCTACCATAATTATACCTATAACTAGATTTAAAATATGTTGCCCTTTAAATACTAAAGGTGCACCACTTACAAGGCCTTGAAGTTTTCCAAAGGCTATTATTGATCCCGTAAAAGTAATGGCTCCTATAGCAACTCCTAAGGACATTTCTATTCTACTAGCTGTTTTTATAGAGCCTATATTACCTATTCCATAAGATTCTGGAGAAAGTAAAGCTGTATATGCTACAAGTACCGCAGCAAATCCAACTAAACTATGAAATGCTGCTACTAGCTGAGGCATAGCTGTCATTTCGATTTTTAAAGCTATAGATGTTCCAATAACACCGCCAATAATAATTGCGGTAATAATTAAAAAATAATTTGAGGTATCAGGCTGTAAAATGGTTGTTATAATAGCAATAGCCATACCAATAATACCAAAGTAGTTACCCTTTCTTGCACTAGTAGGACTAGAAAGCCCTTTAAGTGATAAAATGAATAATACTGAAGCTAATAAATATAGTAGAGCTGAAAAATTTATACTTATCATTTATCTTTACCTTTATTCTTCTTAAACATAGATAGCATTCTCCAAGTAACTACAAACCCTCCAAAAATGTTTATTGATGCTATAATGATAGCTATAAAACCTAGCCATTTTGACGTATTTGATACTTCGTTACTTGCTGACCCAAGAGCAATTAATGCTCCAACTATTATTATTCCTGATATTGCATTAGTAACTGACATAAGCGGAGTATGTAACGCTGAAGTAACAGACCATACAACGAAATAACCAACAAATATAGCTAGAATAAATATAGTTAAATCTATAATAAATGGGTCGATCATATTATTTTCCTTTAAATTTATATATTAAGCACTTTACCATCATAACTTACACAAGATTTTTTTAGTATTTCATCTTCCCAATCTATTTCTATTTTATTCTCTTTAACCATTAACTGAACAAAGTTTAATAAATTTTTTGCATACAAATTACTAGCATCTTGAGATAACTTACTCGGGAAATCAGCATATCCAATTATTTTGACTTCATGTTCAATAACAATTTCATTTAATTTTGTTAGTTTACAATTACCTCCAGCTTCAGCTGCTAAATCTACAATTATAGAACCTGCTTTCATATCTTTCACCATAGAATTAGTAATTAATTCTGGAGCTTCCTTTCCAGGAATTAAGGCCGTAGTTATTACTATATCTTGGCTTTTAATTGTTTCATGTAATAAATCTTGTTGTTTTTTTTTATAATCATCTGACATTTCTTTAGCGTATCCAGATTCAGTTTCATTATCATCTTCTGAAACTACTTCAATAAATTTTGCTCCTAGACTTTCAACCTGTTCTTTAGCGGCACTTCTAACATCAAATGCGGAAACTATTCCTCCTAATCTTCTAGCTGTTGCTATTGCTTGTAAACCTGCAACACCAGCACCTAGAATTAAAATTTTTGCTGGGGCTATGGTACCAGCAGCAGTCATCATCATGGGAATAGCTTTTGAAAATTCTGAAACTGAATCTATGACAGCTTTATATCCAGCCAAATTAGACTGGGAAGAAAGAGCATCCATAGATTGAGCTCTACTAATTCTTGGAATAAGTTCAACAGAAAAAGCATCAATATTATTGTCTGCTAAATCTTTAATTTGCTCTGGATTTTGTAAAGGTTTTAAAAACCCAATAATTTTAGTGCCTTTATTATAATTTTTTATATCATCAGCACCTTTTCCATCTTTATGCACTGTATTAACTTTTAATACTATATCTGCAGCAGAGATTATAGTCTTTGTATCAGCTAAAATATTTGCCCCTGCATTTTTATACTCTTCGTTTGAAAAAAAAGAATTCTGCCCTGCACCTTCTTCTATATCAACTGAAAAACCTAATGATATGAGTTTTTTAACTGTTTCAGGAGAGGCGGATACCCTTTTTTCTAGCTCTTCAGTTTCTTTTACAATAGCAATTCTCATATATATTCTCTTTTTATTAATTTAATGATAATAGTTTATAATTATTTTTTAAAATTTTTATAACTTTTGTGATAATGGTTTTCATAAGTTACTTTATTTTTTTGACTTTTGTTATGTTCATGCGCATAAGATGAAGATATAAAAAATAAAATTATGATATTAAAAATTAAAAATCTCATATTATTTCCCTAAAAGATACAACAGTATATTATTTATTTTTGAAAGACAAATTAATTTTCTTACTTTGCCCAAAGAGGAATTTTATTTAATTCAACCCCAAATACGGGTCCTAAAATAAGAGCAATAATAACTCCTATAATTATTAAAGATGCTATATTTAACCATATTCCTGCCTTTACCATATCAGAAATTTTAATATGACCAGAAGCATATGCAATTGTATTTGGTGGAGTTGCAACGGGCATCATAAAAGCACAACTAGCGCCTAGAGTAGCAGGTATAATTAGTAGAAGAGGATCTTGCCCAAGGCCTAGAGCAGTCGCACCAAAAATTGGAATAAATGTTGATGCAGTTGCTGTATTAGAGGTTAATTCTGTTAATATTATTATTATAGCAACACTTAAAAATACTATTAAAATAGTAGAAATACCATCAATATTGCTACTTAAAGCTCCAATCCATGCCGCCAATCCAGATGAACTTATTACGCTAGCAAGTGCTAAGCCACCTCCAATTAATATTAAGGCACCCCATGGTATTTTTTGAACTACCTCCCAATCAATTAATCTTTTTTTACTTATTTCATTGGAAGGTAATATAAACAAAATTATTGCAGCTAATATAGCAATCGAAGAATCATTTATAGCCCCTATAGGAATTATATTTTCTAATAATGAAGATATCCATTTTCTAGAAATCCATAAAAAAGCAGTAATAATAAAAACTACACCTACTAATATTTCATCTTGAGATATTTTTCCTAACTCTTTTATTTTTTCACTTATTATGTTTTCCTTCACAACAGTTTTAGAATCTAGTGGAAAGCATAAGTAAGTTAGAATTACCCAAGCAATTGGTAATAATATAATTGAAGTTGGTAAGCCTATTTTTAACCAATCCACAAAACTTATTTCATAATTATACAATTCTGACAGCATTGCAGCCATGACTGTGTTAGGAGGGGTTCCAATTATTGTTGCTATTCCTCCTATTGTTGCAGAGAAAGCAATACTTAATACTAGCGCTTTATCAAAATTATTATTCTTAGGATTAATTTTATTTTCATTTAAGACTGTAATTATAGACAATGCAATTGGCAACATCATTATCGCTGTAGCACTATTACTTATCCACATAGACAGAAATGCAGTACCAACCATAAAACCAAATATTATAGATCTTGGCCCTTTTTTAAATTTAGATATAATGTAATAGGCTATTCTTTTATGCAAACCAGTATGCTGCATTGCAAGACCAATAATAAATCCTCCCATAAAAAGAAATATAATTGGATGACTAAAGCCCTGAGCAGTTTGTTTTATAGAACTTATGTTCAGAATGGGAAACATAACTAAAGGAACTAAACCAGTAGCTGGTAAGGGTATAGCTTCTGTTAACCACCAAGTTGCCATAAGTAATGCAACTCCTAAAGTTAGCCAAGCTTCAGAATTTAATGAATTAGGTGCTGGAAAAAAGCATGTTACTAAAAAAAATATTATGCCAATTAACAAACCTATATATTTTTTTTTATTTTTTTTTATTTTATTCATATTTTTATTAAGTCAGCTATATTACTTCATGTTATATATCTATAAATTAAATAATGAAAGTAAATATATTTTGTAAGTGGAGATAAATTTATGAGCGATAAGTATGTGTTCGTAATGAAAGAGTTAAATAAAACTTGGCCTGGAGGCAAACAAGTTATTAAAGATGGATGGTTGTCCTTTTATCCTGGAGCAAAAATAGGAGTATTAGGGTCAAATGGAGCTGGTAAATCTACTTTATTAAAAATTATGGCTGGAATAGATAAAGAATTTTCTGGTGAAGCATGGGCAGCAGAAGGAATAAAAGTGGGATATTTAGCTCAAGAACCAATATTAGATAATGATCTAAACGTTTTTGATAATATAATGTTAGGGGTTTCCGAAGTTAAAGATGCATTGAAAGAATTCGAAGAAGTTAGTTTAAAGTTTGGTGAAGTTTTATCAGATGATGAAATGAATGATTTGTTAGCAAAGCAAGCAGAGCTTCAAGCAAAAATTGATTCTATAGATGGATGGGATATAGATAGACACATAGAGATAGCTATGGATGCTCTGCGATGTCCTTCTGCAGAAAGTAATATTAATGATTTATCTGGTGGAGAAAGAAGGAGAGTTGCTCTCTGTAAATTACTTTTGTCAAAGCCAGACATGCTTTTACTAGATGAACCAACCAACCATTTAGATGCTGAATCTGTAGCTTGGCTAGAAAGAACATTAGCAGATTTTCCTGGTACTGTAGTAGCTATTACTCATGATAGATACTTTTTAGATAATGTAGCAGGATGGATTCTAGAAATTGATAGAGGTAATTTAATTCCTTTTGAAGGAAATTATTCTAATTGGTTAGAGCATAAACAAAAGAGACTTCAGCAAGAAGCTAGAGAGGAAGTCTCAATACAAAAAACAATTGCTAATGAATTAGAGTGGGTTAGACAAAATCCTAAGGCAAGGCAATCCAAATCTCAAGCTAGAATTAATGCTTATGAATCTCTGGTAGCAGAATCGCAGGCTAGAGAAAAAGGACCATCTCCTCAACAGATAGTAATTCCTTCAGGAGAAAGATTAGGTTCTAATGTTATTGAATTAAAGAATTTAAGTAAAGGTTTTGGTGATAAATTATTAATAGATAGTCTTTCATTTAAAATTCCACCAGGAGCAATTGTAGGGATTATTGGTCCAAATGGGGCTGGAAAAACTACCTTATTTAATATGCTATCTAAAAAAGAAAATGCAGATAGTGGTGGTATATCAATTGGTGAAAGTGTTAATCTTGGTTATATAGACCAGAATAGAGATTCGTTAATTAATAAAAATACTGTTTGGTCAGAAATTAGTGGAGGAGACGAACAAATTGGTCTTGGAAAGCAGAGTGTTCCAAGTAGGGCTTATGTGTCGTGGTTTAATTTTAAAGGTGGTGATCAACAAAAAATTATAGGGCAATTATCAGGAGGAGAGAGAAATAGAGTTCATCTTGCAAAAATGCTTAAATCGGGAGCTAATGTATTATTATTAGACGAACCAACAAATGATTTAGATGTGGATACATTAAGAGCATTAGAAGAGGCTCTTACTTCTTTTGCAGGATGTGCTTTAATAACTAGTCATGATCGCTATTTTTTGGATAGAATTGCTACACATATTTTAGCATTTGAAGGTTCAAGTCACGTTGAATGGTTTCAGGGAAATTACGAAGCTTATGAAGAAGATAGAAAAAGAAGGCTGGGAGATTTATCAGATAGACCACATAGGATAAAATATAAACCAATTTCTCGGTAGTTTAATTTTGAGCATTTTTATTTTCTAAATCAATTATTAAAGCGTGAAGACCTCCTTTTTTAATAGAGGCACCAAAGTCTGCTCTTTTCGTAGCTAATAAGCTTACACCTTCAATAGCTATATCAATAATTTTTGTTCCTTCTCCTCTGTCACGAAGACGCCAATCTATTCTTAAAGGTGGAGCAGTTTCGTGTTCTATATGAGATGAAACAATAGTATCTTTTTTACCTTTCTTATAAGCTTTATCAATTATGAATAATTGATTTGAATAGACTCCAAGCTGAGAAGCATAAACTTTTACAATATGTTTATCAAATGCTTTCCCAAATCTTACTAATTGTCCTTTTGACGCGCCTCTTGCAGCTTTTCCTAGTACTGCTCTATGAATTAATTTTTTATCAAAATTATTATCAAGCATTTTTTCAAATAATAATTCTCTTTTTTCTAAATTTTCAATTGGAGTTTTTAATATATTAATAGCTTGTTGGCCTACATTTTCAATATATTTGACAGCCTCTGTTTCCTCTATGGCAAAACTAGGTTTAAGAATATAAAATACTAAAGCTATACTCATAATTATAATTTTTAATATTCTAATCATAAAATATCCTACAAATTATTCTAATAACATTACATCTATATCTATATCGTAAATTGATGTTTCCTCGGATTCTTCATTAGCAATTAATCTAGCTCGCCTTTGCAAATACATAGTTCTCATAATTGCATATGGGTCTAACGAATTTTCTCTAGTTCCTTCGATAACTCCATCTAATTCTACACGAGTATCTAGTGCTTTCGTTACTTTTGTAGCTAGTAAAAAATCCTCGTAATCTTCTCTAATTAAATACAACCCTACTGGATCTACTAGCCAATCTCCAACTTTACCCCCTAGATCTCTGGTAGAAGTAGGACCTAAGATTGGTAAAATTAAATATGGTCCGGGTTCTATCCCCCATGCGCCAAGAGTTTGGCCAAAATCTTCATCAACTGGTTCTAAACCAATGTAATTTGCTACGTCAAAAAAACCTAAAAGACCAATAGTGCTGTTAATTCCAAATCTTCCTACTGCTGTAACACCTCTTTCAAAGTCACCTTGTAAAGTTGCATTAATAGCACTCATAGGGGTTTTTAAATTAAGTAAAAAATTTCTAATACTATCTCTGACTTGATCAGGGAAAATATATCTATAACCTTGAGCAATAGGACCTATAACATATTCGTCTGCCCCTTCATTAAATGAATATATTTGTCTATTAAATGACTCAAAAGGATCGTTTTCTTGTTTTCCAGCTGTATCTGGGCTAGAGGCACAACCATAAAAAAACACGGGTAACACCAAAAATATAACTGCCATGCTTATTTTTTTCGTATTCATATTTTTTCCATATCTATATATAGTTATTATACTATATTTATCAAACTATCTTCAAGTTTGTTTAATTAAGTTAATTTAAATTGTTGCTTTTTTACCATAACCTCCACCACCAGGTGTTTTTATTATTATAATATCACCTTTTTTAACATTTATCGATTCACTTGAATTTAACTTCTTAATTTTTTTATTTTTTGTTTTTAATAAATTTATTCCTTTTTGGCCTTTTTCTCCATAAAGTATTCCAGGTGGAGAAACTTTTCGTCTATTAGATAGAATTACAGCTATAAGACTTTTTTCAAATTCAATTTCTCTAATTACTCCATTTCCACCTTTATACTTTCCTTTACCCCCGCTATTTTTTCTAATTGAGAAGTTATTAATTTTTATTGGATATCTTAATTCTAATATTTCAGGGTCAGTTAATCTGGTATTAGTCATATGGCATTGGACAGCATTGCTACCATTATGTTCTTTACTAGCTCCTTCACCTCCACAAATTGTTTCGTAATAACCAAAATCTTTATTACCAAATGTAAAATTACTCATTGTACCATAGCAAGCCGCTTGCACTTTTAAAGCGTTATTAATAACATCTACAATGGTTTGACTAGTTTCTACATTACCTGCGACAACCGCTGCAGGAAATTTAGGGCTAAGAATTGAGTTTTTAGGAATTATAATTTTAATTGGTTTCAGGCAACCATCATTTAACGGAATTTTATTACTTACAAGAGTTCTTAATACATAAAGTATAGCAGACCTGGTTACAGCCTTAGGCGTATTAAAATTATTAGATGCTTGATTAGAGGATCCTGTAAAATCAAATATGGCATTTTGTAATTTTTTATTAATCGTGATTTCTAAATTAATTTTTGAGCCATTATCCATCAACATTTCACATTTACCATTATTTAATTTACTTAAAACAGTTTTGATGGATCTTTCAGCATTAATTTTAACTTGTTTCATATAAAAATTTATAGTTGGCAGGCCATATTTTTTGACAATTCTAATAAGACTATTTTTTCCTGAGTTGGATGCCGCTAATTGAGCTTCTAGGTCAGATAAATTAGATTTAGTATCTCTTGCTGGAAAGTTATTACTATTAAAAATTTTTAAAATTATATCTTCATTTAGTTTTCCATTACTTACTATTTTTTCTCCATTAAAAACTGCTCCTTCTTCATTAATATGAACAGACATTGATGGCATAGAGCCAGGAGTAATACCACCTATATCTGAATGGTGGGCTCTACTCGCAACATAAAAATGTGGTTTTTTTTGCTTCGATATAAATATAGGAGTTATAACTGTGATATCAGGTAAATGTGTCCCCCCTTTATAAGGATTATTATGAATAAAACTATCACCATCAAAAATATTATTTGTATTTTTTTTAATAACATATTTTATACTTTCACTCATAGCCCCTAAATGAATAGGAATATGAGGAGCATTCGCAATTAACCCTCCTTTATTATCAAATAAAGCACACGAAAAATCTAACCTTTCTTTTATATTAATAGAATAGGAAGTATTTTTTAGAATTGTTCCCATTTCTTCAGCAATGGACATGAACATATTATTGAATATTTCTAAACGAACTGGATCAATTTTTTTATTATTTTTTATTTTATTAAAATTATTATGTATTTTTGAAATAATTATTTTCTTATTTTGATCTACGTGACAATTCCAATTTTCAGTAATAAAAATAGAGGAATCTTCTTCAGAAATTATTGCTGGCCCAATGATATAGTCACCAGTTTTTAAGCTTTTTCTTTTATAAGTTTTAATACGTTTAAAATTGTTATTTATAAAAGTTTCGCAATAACCATCATTATTAACCTTTAAGTTTTTTAAAAACTTTTTAGATTTAATTTTATAGATATTATTATTTATAGATGCCTCAATAGAAATATTATCGATAATAATATTTTTATTCGAGTGCAAGAAACCATATCTTTTTTTGTATAACTTTTTAAAGTTTTTTATACATAAAGAAATATTATTAAATGGGACACCTATAGAACTATCTGTCTTTTCGTATTTTAAATTAATAATTTTTGTAATTTTTATTTTTTCAATATTTACTGAAGAATCATTTTTTTTTAATTCATTTAAAGCAAGATCTTTAATTTTATTAAAGTCTTTATAAATATTATTAAAATAGCTATCAATATTTTTCTCAATTGTCTTAGTTTTGATGCATTTTATTTCCGCATAACCCATACCAAAAGCACTTAAAACGCTAGCAAAAGGATGAACTATTATTGTTTTTAAATTTAATAAATTTGCTATATTGCATATATGTTGTCCAGCAGCAGCGCCATAACTTATTAATGCATGTTTGTTTATATCATGACCTTTTTCTATGGAAATATGTCTTATAGCATTAGCCATATTTTCATTTGCAATATTTACGCTACCAAGTGCTAATTCATAAATCGTCATTGTCTTTATAAATTTTTTTTGAATTTTTTTTAATATATTTTCTAGAGCTATTATAGAAGCGTTAATATTAAGAGAGCTTTTGCCTTTACGCCCGAATATTTTTGGAAAATTTGAAGTTTGAATATAGCCCAAAACTAAATTGCAATCAGTAATTGTTGCTGGTCCTCCCAAGCCATAACAGGCAGGTCCCGGTATCGCCCCAGCACTATCTGGTCCTACATTAATTTTTAGTCCATCAAAACTAACAAGAGAACCTCCTCCTGCAGCAATGGTATTTATGTTAAGCATAGGAACTTTAATTTTATTGCCTGCGATAGTATTTTCCAGAGACCTTTCATAGCTATTTTCATAATGAAAAACATCTGTTGACGTTCCTCCCATATCTAGTCCTATTAAACCGCTATATTTTTTAATATTTTTGTTTGTTTCAACTGCAGCAATTACTCCACCAGCTGGCCCTGATAAAACAGCATCTTTTCCTTCAAAGTTAGCAGAAGAAGTTAACCCTCCTGAAGATTGCATATAAAGAATTCTTTTATTTTTTATTTTATTATTAATTTTAGATGTATATCTGTTTAGCTTTGGAGTTAAATAAGCATTAACTACTGTAGTATCTCCTCTACTATTTAAACCTATTAAAGCAGCAGAGTCATGACTTAAATAAATATTTTTAAATCCTATTTTTTCAGCAATAATTTTTAGTATTTTTTCATGCTTTGGATATTTCCAAGAATGCATTAATACAATTGCTATAGATCTATATCCATTATCAAATGCCTTTTTCATACTTTTCTTAGCTTTATGTGTATCAAGTTTTAATAAGACTTTTCCTTTAGATGATAATCTCTCATTAATTTCATAGACATTACTATATAGATTTTTATTAGTAAGAATTTTTCTTGCAAATATATTGGGTCTAGTTTGATCTCCAATTTCAAGAGAATCTCTAAATCCCTTAGTTATAAATAAGCAAGTTTTATCACCTGTTCTTGTAAGTAATGAATTTGTAGCAATAGTAGTTCCAATTCTTACTTCATTAATTAGTTTAGAATTAAGTGTATTTTTTGAGTTTGTTTTTAAAAAATAATTTATTCCTTCTATAATAGAATCTTTGTAATGAGATGGATTATGAGAAAGTATTTTTTTTTTATGAAATTTACCTAATGGATCTTTAGCAACAATATCTGTGAATGTACCTCCTCTATCTATCCAGAAGTCCCATTTATTGTTAAGATTATTATTGGTCAATTAATTTCTCCTAATAAAGATATTAATATATTTCATTTTTTATTATAGTTTAATAATTAAATTATATTTTAATGAGGACAATTATATGAGTATTTGGGGAAAAATTTTAGGAGGAAGTACGGGGATGGTCTTAGGTGGGCCATTAGGAGCAGTATTAGGTTTAGCCTTAGGACATAAAATAGATAAAATTAGAAGCAGAGATACTAAATTAATAAATGAAGATAATTTATCAAACGAGAATATACCCTTTCAACAATATAATGAGAGTGAAAAGCAGTTAGCTTTTGCCTCAGGTGTAATTGTAATAGCAGCAAAATTATCTAAAGCTGATGGTAAGGTCACTCAAGATGAAATTATAAAATTTAGAGAAGTTTTTGATTTTGATCCTAAAGATGAAGTTGCAATTGGTAAAATTTTTAATAATGCTAAAAAGAACTCCGAGGGGTTTGAAGTTTATGCAAGACAATTAGTATCAGTATTTGGCAATCAGCAAGAATTATATATAGAATTTATTAATTCTTTATATAAAATAGCATTTGCTGATGGTGAACTTCATATTAATGAAGAAAAAATGATTAGAGATATCTCGATTATCTTCAATATGCCAATAGGTATTTTAGATTCTATTAAATCGCAATATACAAAAATATCTTCAAGTATAGCCTTAGAAAATGATTATAAAATCTTACTTTCTAAGTCTTCTGATTCAGATGTTGAAATAAAAAAGAAATATTTTAAATTGGTAAAGGAATATCATCCCGATTCTTTAGTTTCAAAAGGACTGCCCGAGGAATTTCTTAAGTTTGCTAATGAAAGACTAGCAAATATTAATGAAGCCTATGAAAGAATTACAAAATCTAGAAAAGATAAAATTTGATGGGTTTATTAGCAAGCACTGAATATAAATCTCCAAATTATAACATAAGAAAGAATCTAGATCTCATTGATACAGTTATTATACATTATACAGGTATGCGAAATGCAAAAACGGCACTAAATTATTTATGTAATAAAAAGTCTAAGGTTAGTGCTCATTATTTTATAAATGAAGAAGGTAAATTATGGCAAATTGTAGAAGATAAAAATATTGCTTGGCATGCAGGAGTTTCTAAATGGTTAGATAGAAAAAACCTCAATGAAACATCAATAGGAATAGAATTAGAAAACCCAGGTCATCAATATGGCTATAAGGAATTTACTTTAGATCAATATGAAATATTAGAGAAATTGATTAAGTCCCTAATTAATAAATATAATATCAAGATAGATAGAATATTAGGCCATTCTGATATTGCTCCTTCCAGAAAAATAGATCCTGGAGAAAAATTTAGATGGCATAGATTAGCCGAAAAGAATATATCAATTTGGCCAAAAAATATCCTTAATTTACCTGAAGATATTTATTCAGATACATTATTGTATAATTTATTATCGAGTATAGGTTATGATGTAAAAAATCACTATAAAGAAAGTATAATGGCATTTAAAAGGAGATTTATGCCTAATGATTTAAACGCAAATATTAATGAAGCATTACTTAAAGTAGCTTATTCCGTTAATCTTGAATTTACTAAAGTAAGGTCTTTGTATTGAATTTTTTTTTAAATATTTTATAATATTTATATCAGGTAGCTAAGTGACTGCTCTTAATTTAAATATTATGAGAGGAAAGTCCGGGCTCCATGGAAACACAGTGCCGGATAATTTCCGGCAGAGGAAACTCTAGGGACTAGTGCCGCAGAAAATATACCGCTTAATTTAAGTAAGGGTGAAATGGTGTGGTAAGAGCGCACCGCATTTTAGGTAACTAAAATGGCAGGGTAAACCCCACTGGGAGCAAGACCAAGTAGATACAACAAACTATTTAATTAGTAGCGATGTTTTCAGCGTGTTGTCGGGTAGGTTGCAAGAAGTATTTGGTAACAAATACTCAAGATGAATAGTCACTCTAGACAGAACCCGGCTTATAGGCTGCCTGATATATATTTATATAAATATATAAAATTGTTAATCTATATTTGACGAACCATATATTCCCATGATATTACTATAAAAACCCATA
>JAQWLZ010000057.1 GCA_029247025.1 Alphaproteobacteria bacterium
TGGGTAGGTATATCCTTTTTCCCTTAGTCTACTCACTTCGCTTATTATAAACTTACTATACTCATCATAACTATCCCCATTTCTAAGATTTATCTTAGAAATTATATCTAACTTTAATTCAATGTTATGGATTGTTTTTGGTGTGGATGTTAAGAGGGTTTGTAGTATTCTATAGAAAATGGGTGAAACGAACTTACTCCACAGTTACACTTTTTGCAAGATTACGCGGCTGATCAACATCAGTGCCCTTTGCTACTGCTGTATGATAAGCTAACATTTGTACAGGAATTGAATATAGAATTGGCAAAATGAAAGCGTTACTATGAGGAACTTCTAAAGTTATATGTGCAGTTTTTGAAAGTTTTTTAATACCTTCTTTATCAGAAATTAAAATAACCTTTGCACCTCTGGCAGAAACTTCCTCAATATTAGAAGCCGTTTTTGAAAACAAATCATCCGATGGGGCCAAGGCTACTACAGGTACACCTTCATCTACAAGAGCTATGGCGCCATGTTTTAGTTCACCAGCAGCATAGGCTTCAGCATGAATATAACTAATTTCTTTTAATTTTAAGGCACCTTCTAAAGCAATTGGAAATGAAATACCTCTTCCTACATATAATACATCTTTTACATTTTTTAATTGCTGGGCTATAATATTTAATGACTTATCTATAGATAATACTTCTGCAGTTAAAGCCGGTAGTTCTATTAAATCCTCAACTAGGTCAACTATAGATTCTTTTGACATTGTTTTTCTTTCTTCTGAGGCGAATAAAACTAGACAAGCTAAAGTTGCTAGTTGAGTTGTAAAAGCTTTAGTAGATGCTACACCTATTTCTGGCCCTGCTAATGTTAAGACAGATGCATCAGCTACTCTTGATATAGAGCTTTCCATTACATTAATTATAGCTAATGTTTTAAGATTTCTTTTTTTTGCACTATTTAATGCTGCTAACGTATCAGCTGTTTCACCTGATTGAGAAATAACTATTACACCTTCATTCTCAACATGCGCATGTGCTCTATATCTATATTCTGATGCAATATCTACTTCAGTTGGAATATTAGCATATTTTTCAAACCAATTTTTTGCTACCATTGCAGCATAAGATGATGTACCACATGCAATTATAGATAGCTTCTTAATTTCTTTAAAATTAAAATTCATTTCAGGAAACACTATATTTCTGTTATGTGGATCAATAAAACTTTTTAAAGTTTCACCAATAACAGTTGGTTGCTCATGGATTTCTTTAAGCATATAATGTTTAAATCCACCTTTTTCTACAGACTTACCAGACATAAGCGTCTTGGTTTCTTCTCTTGAAATAATTTTCATATTCTCATCAAAAATTTTTATGCCATCAATACTTATTACAGCCATATCTTTATTTTCTAAATAAACTATTCTATTTGTTAAAGGCGCTAGTGCAAGCGCATCTGAACCTAAGTACATTTCGTCTTCCCCATAACCTATTGCTAATGGACTATCTTGTCTTGCTGCTATTAATATGTCTTCCTTTCCTGCAAGCAATATTCCTAATGCAAATGCTCCATCTAATTTTTTTATTGACTCCCTAACAGCTGAAATATTATCCATTCCATTTTCAATATAATTTGAAATTAAATGAACAATTACCTCACTATCAGTCTCTGTGATAAATTTATGCCCTTTTGTAATTAATTCTTCACGTATTTCTATATAATTTTCTATAATTCCATTATGAACTATTGCAACTTTATCATTTGCATGAGGGTGAGCATTATTTTCATTCGGTGCACCGTGCGTAGCCCATCTAGTATGAGCAATACCTATTGATCCAGATAAAGGATCTTTTCTTAAAAGTTTACTTAAATTAGAAATTTTTCCGCTGGCTCTTCTTTTTTCAATTTTTTCATTAACTAATGTAGCTATTCCAGCTGAGTCATAGCCTCTATACTCTAATCTTTTAAGCCCTGCTAAAAGTAAACTTTCTGCTTTATTTTTTCCTACTACACCAATAATTCCACACATAAGTAACAGCTAACCTTATAAATAATTATTTTTTATTTCTTTTTTTTATGGTAACTTGCTTATTTCTCTCAACAGCTAACATATTCTTTGGTACGTCTTTAGTTATTACACTTCCTGCTCCAATCAAAGCATTAGATCCAACTTTTAACGGAGCTACTAACGAAACATTAGAACCAACAAATGAATTACTACCTATAGTTGTTTTATTTTTATTAACTCCATCATAATTACAAGTTATTACTCCTGCTCCAATATTTACATTACTGCCAATATCTGCATCCCCCACATAAGATAAATGATTTACTTTTGCACCTTTTTTTATTTTAGATTTCTTGACTTCAACAAAGTTTCCAATTTTTGAATACTCTTCTAAAATTGTTCCTGGTCTTAATCTTGCAAAAGGACCAATAGTGCAATTCTTTTTTATAGTAACTCCTTCTAAATGACAAAAAGCTTTTATTCTTACTCCTTCTCCAATTTTCACACCTGGTCCAAAAACTACATTAGGCTCAATATGTACATCTTTAGATATTTTTGTATCTATAGAGAAAAATACAGTCTCTGGAGAAATTAAAGTAACTCCTTTTTTCATGGCTTTTTCTCTTAAAATATTTTGCATTTCTTTTTCTGCCATAGCTAATCCTTTTCTATCATTGACCCCAAGGCTTTCAACTTCTTTGTTATAAGTAATACCTATTTTTATATTATCTTTATTAGCAATATATATTATATCTGTTAAATACATTTCTTTATTTTTTGAATTAAATTTTACTTTTGATAAAAGAGAATATAATAATTTAGCTTCAGATATGTACATTCCAGAATTACATAAATCTATCTTCTTTTGTAAATTATTAGCATCATTCTCTTCAATAATAGTTGAAACTTGATTAGACTTATTTAATACTATTCTTCCATAACCTTTTGGATCTGTTGCTTTAAAACCGGATAGTCCTAATCTAAAATTTTTACTTAATTTTCTTAAATCTAATAATAATTTAGAAGTTATTAAGGGAGTATCACCACATAGAATAATTAATTTTCCTTTATAGTTTTTAAAAGTAGATTCAGTAGCAAGAACGGCATCAGCCGTTCCTAATTGATTATTTTGAATTATAATATCAATATCTTTATAGTTATTTTCTATATAAAATTTAATTTCTCTTGATTCTTTTCCTAACACAACAGAAATTCTATCAATAGATATATTATTTCTAATACTAAGTATTTTATCTATTATATGAGAAATTATTGGCTTACCTGCAACTTCATGGAGCACTTTTGGTTTATTACTCTTCATACGTGTACCCTTACCTGCAGCCAATATCATGAATGAAAATGTTTTATTTTGCATAAATACACCACTTAATATAAATAATAATTTAGAAGTTAGACCATATATAAATATTTATAAAGGAAAGTTATGGTTAATAAAAAACAAATTATTGTTTTTGATCTAGATGGCACTTTAATAAATAGCGCACCTGACTTATGTTATGCACTTAATAAAACTCTTGAAGAAATAAATATTCCTTTAATAACTTTGCAAGAAGTAATGGGATATTTAGGTGATGGTGCATTAGAATTAATTAAAAGAGGAATATCTAAACATCATAATATAGATAATTATGATTTAGAAAAGTTAAGGATAAGATTTCTAGATATTTATGATGATTGCCTTTTAGATAAAACAGACTTCTATGAAAATGTTATAGAAACTTTAGAAAAATTAAAACAAATGAATTTTACATTGGCTATTTGTTCAAATAAGCCAGAATTATTAGCTAAGAGAATAATTAAAGGTTTAAATGCCATGCATTATTTTGATACTATTACAGGAGGAGATACTTATGAATTTAGAAAACCTGACTCCAGACACCTTGAAAAAACTATTTTAGATGTAGATAGAAAAGTAGAACAAGCAATTATGGTAGGCGACAGTGAAAATGATATAAAATGTGCTAATTCAATAAATATTCCCAGTATAGTAGTAGATTTTGGATATAGTAAAATCCCGGTTAAAAATTTAAATGCAACTATAATAATGAATAATTATCGAAACCTAATAATGCATATTCAGGAAATAAATAATAACTAAAAAAGGAAACCCAAAGCTAGAAAATACTAACTTTGGGTCCGTTGTTCATTCATTATTATTTCTGGGAGGAAAAAAAAAAGAAACAAACAACAAATTGTTTTAGAATAAAATATATCACTTCGTCAAGAGTAATTTTTTGTTATATTCCAATTCCTTTTTGCAGCAAGCTATTCATTCTTTTAGCAAATTTATTAGGATCAGATACAGGTTGTCCTTCAATAATTCTAGCTTGGTCTAAAAGTAACCAAGAAGCATCATCAAAAACCTTTTTATCTTTATCATTATTAACTATTTTTAATAAATCTTTAATTAATGGATGATCTGGGTTTACTTCTAATATCTTTTGACTAGTTGAATCTATTTGCTGATGTTGTTTTAGAAGTTTTTCCAAATGCATGTCCATATCTCCTTCTCCTGCTACAAGACATACAGCACTATCAGTCAATCTATCTGAAGACTTTACTTCTTTAACTTCATCACCCAAAGCGACCTTTATTGAAGCTATAAGTTTATCTATATTTTTATTATCTTTTTTCTTATCCTTACTTTTTTTGTCAGATTTAATTTTATCTAAATCGGCCCCACCTTTAGTAATAGATTGAAAATCTTTATCCGAAAATTTACCTACGCTAGGAAGCCAAAATTCATCTACAGGGTCAGTCATATAAATAACTTCAATGCCCTTAGCTTTAAAACCTTCTAAATGAGGACTCTGAGATAGCTTATTTTCGTCTTCCCCAGATACATAGTAGATTTTATCTTGACCATCCTTCATTCTAGATACGTAATCATCTAATGATATTAGTTTTTCTGATTCTGATGATTTAAATCTACAAACTTCTAAAATTTTATCTCTATTAGTGAAGTCTTCATGTATCCCTTCTTTTAAAACAGCACCAAATGCATCCCAAAATTTAGCATAATCTTCAGGCTCTTTGTTAGCTTTTTTCTTTAATTCAGAAATAACACGCTTAATAATAGCACTTTTAATTTTAGCTACTACAGGATTATTTTGCAGCATTTCTCTACTCACATTAAGATCTATGTCATCAGTATCAATAATACCCTTTACGAATCTTAAATATGGAGGTATTAGTCCTTCACAATCATCAGTTATAAAAACTCTTCTTACATATAATTTTAAGTTAGCTTTTCTATCTGGATTAAAAATATCATATGGTCTAGATGAAGGAATAAATAGTAAATTAATATAGCTAATAAGTCCTTCAGCTTTATTATGTAGCGTTAACCATGGATCATCATACGCCATACCAACATGATGATAAAATTCTTTGTACTGTTCAGCGGTAATATCTTTTTTATCTCTTGTCCACAAGGCAGACGCATTATTTAAAACTTTGTCTTCTTCACCTTTTTTCATTGATTTCAGTGAGACAGGCTGTGCTATATGATCAGAATATTTTTTTACTATTGTTTCTATTCTATCTGGATCTAGATATTCTTTATCTTTATCATTTATAGAAAGAATAACTTTAGTGCCTACATCATCTTTTTTGATATTATCAATTTCAAAAGAACCCTTTCCATCAGAAGTCCAAGACCAAGATTCTGATGAACCTGCTTTTTTACTTTCAACAGTAATACTATCAGAAACCATAAAAGCAGAATAAAATCCAACTCCAAATTGCCCAATTAAAGAAGATTGCACTTCCTTATCATCTTTATTTTTTAAAGATTCCATAAAAGCCTGCGTGCCAGATTTAGCAATAGTACCTAAAGACTCGATTAATTCTTCTTTAGACATTCCAATACCATTATCATTTAAAATGAGCGTCTTTTCTTTCTTATTGGCCTCTATTTCTATTTTAAAATCAGAATTATTATTTGAAAGGCTCGAATCAGATATAGCTGCATATCTTAGTTTATCACATGCATCTGATGCATTAGAAATTAACTCTCTTAAAAAGACTTCTTTTTCACTGTATAAAGAGTGAGCAACAATATCTAATATCTTTCCAACTTCTGCCTGAAAAGTAAATGTTTCTTTAGTCATCAAAAATTTCCTATAATTTAATTAAAATACTACTGATATGTGGTGATCGTAAAAAATATTTCAAGTTTATTGACAGTTATTATTTTAGTAATCAAATTAAATATGCAAAATTATTATATAATTTATTAATTTGGATGAAATTATGAAAATAAAAAAATATGAAATTAAACACTGTAATGCAGGATGGAGAGATTTCTCTTTCCTTAAAATTACTACAGATGAAGGTGTTTCAGGAATATCAGAGTATAATGAATGTTATGGAAGTCCCGGTTTAAGTATAATTATTAAACGATTTATGGATAAAATTGTCGGCCATGATCCAGTTTGTCATGAAAAAATCCATCAATTTTTATATGCTTCTTCCAGACAAGCCCCAGGTGGAATAGCTCAACAAGCTATTGCAGCTATTGAAAATGCATTACTTGACATTAAAGGAAAATATTTAAATGTTCCTGTACACACATTATTAGGTGGAGCCATAAGAGATAAACTTCCATTATATTGGTCTCATTGCGGAACATATAGAATTTCAGAAGAATTATCTAATATTATGCAAAAACCTCAAGTAAGAACATTAACAGACCTAAAGCAATTAGGAAAAGATGTTAAGGACGCAGGTTACAAAGGTCTTAAAACTAATATATTTACTTTTGGTGAAACACCAACATTAGAAATGCAAGGATTTGCAGGCAAATCAGGCTGGCCAGAATTAAATGTTGATAGTCATATTATTGATGCATTAATAAAACAAATAGATGCTTTAAGATCAGGGGCAGGCGATGATATGGGCATACACCTTGATCTTAATTTTAACTTTAAGACTGAGGGCTATTTGCAAATTACTAGGGCTCTTGATGATCTAAAGTTAACTTGGTTTGAAATTGATTTATATCATCCAGAAGGCTTAAGAAGAATAAGAGATGCCAACAAAACTCCCATTGCCTCATGTGAATCTTTATTTGGCATTAGAGAATTTAGACCATTTTTTGAAAATGCTTCTATGGATGTAGCTATTATAGATATTCCATGGAATGGAATATGGCTAGGAATGAAAATTGCAGCTATGGCTGAGGCTTATGAAACGAATGTAGCTCCACACAATTTTTATGGTAACTTATCAACTCTCATGAGCGCACATTTTTGTGCTGCTGTTCCTAATTTCAGAGTCATGGAAATAGATCCCGATGATGTTCCTTGGAAAGATGATATATTAACATGGAAACCAGAAATAATAGATGGAGATTTAATAGTACCTAATCAACCCGGATGGGGTGCAGAATTAAATGAAGAAATATTTAAAGAATATCCTCCTAAATTTATAAAGGATTAAAAATGAAAATTATAAAAATTGAAACAATAACAGTTGGCTTACCCTTTATAAACCCAGGTCCAGAATCTTCATTTGCTATTGCAGAAAAAAATATTTTAAATTCATTACTAATTAAAATTGAAACAGATAAAGGTATAATTGGATGGGGGGAAGCCTTTGGCTATACATCTATAGAAACTACAAAAGCAGCTTTACATACAATGATAATACCTCATCTTATTGGAAAAAAAATAGAAAATATGGATGATATTCAAAATATTAATAAAGAACTTCATCTAAAATTACATATATTTGGGCGTTATGGTATTACTATGTTTGCTCTTTCAGGGGTTGATATTGCGCTGTGGGATATACTAGGTAAAGCAGAAAATTCATCTATTTCTGAATTATTAGGAGGGCTTAAAATTAATTCTCTTAAAGCTTATGCAAGCTTATTTTTGTACGATGATGCAGAAGCCACAGCAAAAGTATCTTTAAAAGCAAAAAATGAAGGTTATGATATCATTAAACTGCATGAAAACACAATGGGCCCAATAAAGTCTAGTAGAGAGGCTATCGGAGATACTGCTCTGATGGTAGATGTTAATTGTGTTTGGTCTGAAGATCATATGGAAGAAATTAAAAAAACATTAACAGAAGCAAAATTATACTGGTTAGAAGAACCAATATGGCCTCCAGAAAATTATTCTGGCCTTTCTAAATTACGTGACCAAGGGTTTATAATAGCATCTGGAGAAAACGCCTGTACTGCTTATCAGTTTGAGGAGATGATATCTAATAATGCGGCTGATATTTTACAACCAAGTGTTACAAAAGTTGGAGGTATATCAGAAATTATAAAAATTGTGGACTTAAAAAAGAATAATTGTAGAGTAGTTCCTCACTCACCATACTTTGGGCCAGGTTTTATGGCTACTCTTCAGGTAATTGGAGCATTAACTCCTGATAGCGAAATAGAAAGATTGTACGTTGATTTAAAGGCAGACCTTTATAATGGAGCTAGTAATATTGATAGTAAAGGAAATATCTCAATTCCAAATGGTCCTGGTCTTGGAATGGATCCTAATCTTGAAATAATAGAGAAATATTCTATTAAATAATTAATATAGTATTTTTATTCTGAAGAAATTGCAGCACTACAAGGTGATGGTATATAGGCATTACCATATCGATTTCCCTTAGCATCGCTCATTACTGCATTTGGGCATGCGAATGAATGGGATAAAACGGAGTCTGGTATCTCAATCGTTTTTTCATAATTATTCAAATTATCTATAACATCTTTACCTAATTTTTCATTAGCTAAAATTCTATTTTCACCACTGTAATCTATTCTGGGTGTTGTAAAAGCATCATCTAGACTCATATTATAATCTAACAGAAATGAAATAGTTTGAAAAACAGAGGGAAAAATTCTTCTTCCGCCAGAGGCTCCTAAAGCTATTTTTTTTCCAGAGTTATCAATAACTATAGTAGGACACATGTTACATAATGGCTTTTTATCTTTACTTAAAGAATTAGGTTTGCCTTGCCTTGGATCAAACCACATTATTCCATTATTCATTAGTATACCACTTTTTGGCAAAATCACTCTACTTCCAAAAACAGATAAAAGCGTTTGTGTTAAGGCAACCATATTACCATCTTTATCAACAACTGATAGATGAGTAGTACATGAATTTTCTTTTGGCTCACCCATTTCTTTAAGCCTTTTTTCAAAAGAAAAGTTTAAAGCTTTATAATAATTTTCATATGCATACGCATCGGGATTATTATTTTTTGCTCTCCAATTTTTCTCTAAAAAATTTAAAGCATCAATCAAAGATGGGCCAGCATTTAAACCAGGGGCAACATGTACTTCTGAATTTCGATAAACTGTTTTAGCACTTGTCGTTAATTCACTTTTATAATCAGATAAATCATCAGAATTAATAAAAGAATTAATCTCTCTTAAATCTTTAACTAATATTTTGGATAATTCACCTTTGTAAAATGTTTCTGGTCCTTCATCTCTTAATAAGCAATATGAATTATATAATCCTTCATTTTTAATACTTTTAAGGTTGGTAGGATCTTCACTAACTATAGGTAAACTATCTTCAAAAAAGATATTTTTAGAACTTTTATATTTACTAAGTAATTTAGCCTCAAGGTTAATTCTCATAGTTGTATACCAATCAGCCTTTAAACCTCTTTTAGATAAAATACATGCTGGTTCAATGATATCTTTCCATGGCATTGATCCAAATTCTTTAAGAGCCGTTGAAACACCATGAATATAACCCGGAACAGCCATAGAGAAAGCTCCATGGATATTTGTATCGTCTTTTACATTAGGCCAACCAAATAAATCAGTATCTTGTCCTTGATCTGATAAAACAAATTTTGATAAATCTAATTTTTTTGGAGATTTTACTCCAAATTCTATTGCATGAGTCTGATGAGTTTTAGAATCAAAATAAAGCATATATCCGCATCCGCCTAATCCGCTCATCCAAGGTTCTATAACTCCTAAAGCTAAACTCATAGATACAGCAGCATCTATAGCATTACCCCCGCTTTTTAAAATATCTATTCCTATTTGTGATGCTTCATAATGATGGCTTGTTACTACACCACCTTTAGAGCTTACTGAAGGTTTTTGTATGGACCAGTTTTCTTTTATTTTCATTTTATGCCTTATTAATAATTTTTATTTTATTTAAATATATTATGTAATAACCTCTTAGACAATTAAACATTTTTTAAAGGAATAATTATGGAATTAAATTTAAATAATAAAACTGCCCTTATTACTGGGGCTTCTAAAGGTATTGGCAAAGCAATAGCAGAATCAATGGCAAATGAAGGATGTAATTTAATATTAACTGCAAGAAGTTCTGATAAATTAAATGAACTAAAAATAGAACTACAAAAAAAGTATAATATATCAGTTGAAGTTATCACTATAGACTTAGCAAAAAAAAATGCTGTTGAAGAAGTTAGTGAGTTTTGTGGAGATATAGATATTTTAATAAATAATGCAGGAGCAATTCCTCCAGGAAGTATATCTGACATAGAAGAAGAAACATGGAGAAATGCATGGGACTTAAAATTATTTGGTTATATCAACCTTACTCGACTAATATATAATAAAATGAAAAATGTTAAAAAAGGAGTTATTTTAAATATAATTGGTTCAGCTGGACAAAAACCTATGTATAATTATATAGCTGGAACCACAGCAAATGCTGGTCTTATGGCGTTTACTAAAGCACTATCTAATGGTAGTACAGCTAATGGTATAAGGGTACTAGGTATCAACCCAGGATTTACTACTTCAGATAGATTAATTACTATGATGAAAGGAAAAGCAAAAGAACAATTTAATGATGAAAGTAGATGGGAAGAATTATTTAAAGACTTACCTTTTCAAAGAGCCGCAAAAGCAGAAGAAGTAGCTGATTTAACTACATTTTTGGTATCACCTAGATGTGCTTATATATCGGGTACAATAATTGCAATTGATGCAGGACATGCAAATCATTAATGGATATAAAATATTGGAAAAATTTATCGAACTGGATCAATTCTAAAGGTTTAAATTTAGAGTTGGATCCTATGAAAAAAAAAAAAAAAAATGGTATGGGGAATTTAAACTATAAAATTATTCTTAATAATGAACCGTTCGTTTTAAGAAGACCTCCTCTTGGTCCTATTCCACCTGGAGCAAATGATATGAAAAGAGAGCATAATGTAATGCATGCTCTAAATAAGAAATTTTCTCTTGTTCCAAATTCAATATTATTATGTGAAGATGAGAGTATATTTGGAGCTCCATTTCATATTATGGATTTTAAAGAAGGAATTACAGTAAATGGTGATAAACTTCCAGATAATTTCAGGTCTGAAAAAAATGCAAATTATTTAAGTAAGATGCTTATTGAAGTCCTAGTTAAATTACACAATATTAATCCTTTAGATGTAGGTTTAGAAAATTTTGGTAAACCTATAGGTTTTCTAGAAAGACAATTAAAAGGATGGTATAAAAGAGGTATAATAGCTCATTATAAAAACGCATCAAAAACTATGGAAGAGCTGTATAAACTTCTATATTCATCATCAATACCTATAGAAGAAGAATTTGTTATATTACATAATGACTTTAAGCTAGATAATATAATCTTACAATTTTCAACAGATCAAAACATATTAGAACCAGTAGCAATTATTGATTGGGATCAAGCTACAAGAGGACATCCTTTATTTGATCTAGCAACTTTATTATCTTATTGGACTCTTACTGAAGATACTTTTAATATGCAGCTTATAAAACAAATGCCCTCTGCATCCTCAGGTTTTATGTCAAGAATTGAAGCACTGAACCTCTATCAAAAATTATCAGGAAGAAATATAAAAGATTTTAAGTGGATATATGCTTTATCTCTGCTAAAACTTGGAGTAGTTTTTCAGCAATTATATGCACAATTTCTAAGAGGGACAATAAAAGAAGATAAATATAAAACCTTTAATATTATTGCGGAAGCTGCATATGAGAGAGGTCTAAATGCCTTAAATAAAAATATTTATATTTGAAAGAGATAAAAATGATTGATTTTACAATTCCAGATGAGATAGAAAAACTAAAAGAAACAACACAAAAATTTATATTAGAAAATGTTATCCCTAGAGAAAAAGACCCACGCCAAGATGCTCATGGCCCTCATGACACTCTAAGAAGAGAACTTAATAAAGAAGCTAAGTCTTCGGGTATTTTATCACCTAGTGTAGGTAAAAAATGGGGCGGATTAGGGTTAAATATGCGAGATATGTCAGTTATATTTGAAGCATCAGGTTATTCTTTATTAGGACCTCAAGCAATGAATTGCTCTGCACCAGATGAAGGCAATATGCATATGTTAGAGGTTGTAGCTAATGATGAACAAAAAGAAAAATGGTTAAGACCACTTGCAGAAGCAAAAATAAGATCATGTTTCTCAATGACTGAACCATCTCCTGGTGCTGGTTCAGATCCAACTATGCTGCAAACAACAGCAAAAAAAACTAGCAAAGGCTGGTTAATAAATGGAGAAAAATGGTTCATAACTGGATTTAACGGAGCCAAATTAAATATCATTATGGCAAAAACTTCAGATAAAATTGAAAAAGGCTTCGGAGCCACTATGTTTCTTGTTAATAATGATGACCCTGCAATAATAAAACTTAGAACCCAGAATTCAATGGAATCTTCTTTTCCTGGTGGTCACTGTCAAATTAAATTTAAAGACTTATTAGTATCAGATGATCAAGTCTTAGGGGAAGTAGGGCAAGGTTATAAATATGCGCAAGTAAGATTAGCTCCAGCAAGGTTGACTCATTGCATGAGATGGTTAGGCGCTGCTCAAAGAGCTCATGATATAGCAACTTCTTATGCATCAAAACGTCATGCATTTGGCAAAGCTATAGGAGATCATGGAGGTCTAGCTTTTCAACTTACTGATAGTGAAATAGATCTTCAAATGAGTAGACTGTTTATATGGAATACAGCTTGGTTACTTGATCAAGGGGAAGAAGCAAGAAATGAATCTAGTATGTCAAAAATATTTTGTTCAGAAGCAGCATTTAGAATAGTAGATAGAGCTATGCAAACATTAGGAGGTATGGGTATAACTGATGATACTTTAGTTGAAAGATTATTTAGAGAAATACGTCCATTTAGAATTTATGATGGTCCTTCAGAAGTGCATAGATGGGCAATAGCTAAAAGATTAATGAAGTCTGTTGCTGGAAAAAATATTCCTATGTAACTATACATTTTCTTTAGATCTATGAAATTCTATATATTTAGCAGTATCGGATGCAACCTGCTCACCATAAAGGTTTTCAACTAACATAAATGCCATATCTATCCCTGAAGAAACTCCTGCAGATGTAATAATTTCATCATTTACTATCCTTCTATTATTTAGTACCTGAATATCTTTACTAATAGATTTAAGTGCCTCAATTGCTCCCCAATGCGTAGTAGCTCTTTTGCCTTCTAACAAACCTGCTTTTGCTAGTAAAAGAGAACCTGTACACACAGAAGAAGTCGTAGTAGCTTGATCAGATGTAGATTTTATCCATGATAATAGACTTTCGTTATTCAATAAGGTTCTTGTTCCTAACCCTCCTGGAACAATTAAAATATCTATTTTAGGACAATCTTTAATAGTATAATCAGAAATAATTTTTAAACCGCCAGTAGCAGTTACGGGTTCTTTATCTATAGATACAGTAAAAGGAGTAAAAGGTGCACTATCATTACTTCTTCTCGATTCTGCACCTTTTAACAATCTTGTTCTAGAAAAAACCTCAAAAGGTCCTGCAAAATCCAGTACCTCAACTTCATCAAATATTAAAATACCTACATTAATTTTTTTCATTTTAAACCATCATCACTTTTCATACGAATAATATATAGCCGTTTAAATTTGGATCATTTATGAATACTAATACTATAACTAATAAAGATAATAATTTCTCTAAAAATATTTTAATATTAGGAGGAGCTGATGGCATAGGCTTTGCAATTAGTAAAGTTTTTGAGAAACTTAATTATAATATATATGTAACTTCTAGACATACTCATGAGAATACAAATAATATTAAGTATTTTACCCTAGAGGCAACAAAAGAAAATAGTTGGTTAAACTTTAAAGAATTAATTAGTAAAAATAATGTTTTATTTGATATTATTATAAATACTATTGGAATACTTCATGATGAAAAAGATAATATTTATCCTGAAAAATCGATAAAAACGTTAGACACTAATTTTTTTATGAAGAACATTGAAATAAATAGCTTAGTATCAGCTCTATGTATAAAACATATGATTGATTTTATATCTAAAAGTGAAAAAACTGTCATTGCACACTTAACTGCTAGATTAGGAAGCATTTCAGATAATAATATTGGTGGCTGGTTATCTTACAGAGCTTCTAAAGCAGCTCAACATATGATTATAAAAACAGCTAGTATAGAACTTTCTAGAAATTATAATAAATTGATCGTAATAGGATTACATCCTGGAACTGTTTCAACAAAACTATCTAAACCCTATTTAAGGACTGCGAAAAAAGTATTTGATCCGGACCAAAGTGCTAAAAAATTAACTGAGGTCATAGAAAATTTAGATTATGAAGCAACAGGAAAAGTTTTTGATTATTCAGGAAAAGTCATTCCATATTAAATCAAAAAAGCGCCCACAAAGAAAGCTCCTATACATAAAAATATATAACCACCGATGTAAAAAATATCTTTTGAATTATTCATAATATTACCTTTCGTTTATAAAATTTACGGAAAATAATATTGAATAGATCACTATATTACCATTCTTCTATATCGGGCCTAATTTCTACATCAAAGGACCACGCAGATCTTTCTTGTTGTGCTATATGAAAAATTTCATTAGCAATATCTTCAGGTTGAGCAAAGATTATATCAGGTTGATTTATTTGCTTTTCAATTCTCGTTCTAGTCCAAGGAGTATTTATAGAGGCATCTACCATTAAATACGCTACATGAATTCCTTTAGGCCCAAAATCTCTAGCCAATGATTGGGCTAAGATTCTTTGTGCAGCCTTAGTTGGAGCAAAATATGGTGTATTTGCAATTCCCCTTTTTGCAGCAGTATTTCCAGTTACTATAATAACTCCCTTTTTTGATTTGATCATATCTGGTATTAGTTCATGAGCTAAATACATTAATGATGTAGTATTGATTCTAAAATTTTCTTCTAGCCATTCAGGTTTTCCATCTAATAATTTCTCAAAATTACCTTTTACTGCGTTATGAATAAGCACTTCAGGTGATCCCATTTCATTTTTTATCTTAGAGCAGGTTTCTTTAAGATGATCTATGTTTGAAACATCACATATATATCCTTTAGAACCTTCAAGTTCTTTTTCAAACCTTTCTAATCTCTCAACAGATCTAGCTAACATAGCAATTCTATAACCTTCTTTAGAAAATTTTTTAGCAGTATAGCCGCCAGTTCCTTCTCCTAAACCTGTTATCATGCATATAGGTCTAGTATCGCTCATAACTTCTCCTTAAATAATTAGTTACAAATATCAAAAAATAATTATAATAAAACAAAATATATTATCAATAAATATTATTCTGGATTTTTATATGAGAAATAAAATAGATATTAAAGATAGACTTCATAATTTAATTATTAATCGTGAAACAGATTATGCCAATGATATATATAAGAACCCAGTTAAAGAATATATAGACCTTAAAAGGAATTTAAGAGAAAAAGATATATTATTTAAAAATAATCCTATTTGTATTGGAGTTTCCTCAGCAATTCCAAACAAAGGAGACTGGTTTACTCTTCAGCTTATAGATATTCCTGTATTAGTAGTTAGAAAAAATGCTAATGAAATTGCTGCATATTTAAATATATGTACTCACAGAGGGGCAAAAATAGCTAAAGATTCTGGAAAAAAGGCTTATTCTTTTCAATGTCCTTATCACTCGTGGACTTACAGCTTAGATGGAAAACTAATTGGCAGGCCTAGAGAAAAAGCATTTGATAGAATAGATAAGAAAAAATGTAATTTAACA
>JAQWLZ010000007.1 GCA_029247025.1 Alphaproteobacteria bacterium
ATATTAATAATGATGACGATTCTATTGCAGTAATAGGTGAAAATCACAAATTACTAATATTTGATTTATCTGATTTACCAATGCAAAATAAGGGAAAAGGGGTAATTTTACAAAAAGCAAAGCAAGGTAAATTAACAGATGCTACTACCTTCATTTTTAGTGAAGGAATTGTTTGTCAGAGAGAAAACTCTAAAAAATTATTTAAAGATTTGAAATTATGGCTTGGAAAAAGAGCCCAATCTGGTAGATTAGCCCCTAGAGGCTTTCCAAGGTCTAACCGTTTCAATTAAAGGCTGTATTATGAAGTTTATTTCAAGTATTAATAAAATAAATATATATATAGGTGAAACAATTAGTTGGCTTACTCTTTTCATGGTTCTAGTTACAGTTCTAGTTGTAGTGTTGAGATATGGTTTTAGTATAGGTTTTATATGGATGCAGGAATCAGTTAGATTTATGTATGCGGGAGTTTTTTTATTATGTGCAGGTTATACTCTTCAGAAAGATAAACATGTAAGAGTTGATGTATTATACTTAAATATGTCTGAAAGAAAGAGAGCAATAGTAGACTTACTGGGTTCCTTATTTTTATTACTTCCAGTTTGTTGGGTAATATTTTATTACTCTTGGAGTTATGTAATTAATTCATGGGTTCAAATGGAGGGTTCTATAGAAGAAAGAGGGCTTCATCTTGTTTTTATAATGAAAACATTTATATGGCTTTTTTCATTTTTAGTTAGCCTACAAAGTATTGCTACAATTATTAATTCTTTTCATATAATTAAAAGTTCTAAAAAAGGATAGAATGTATGTTTGAGCAAGAGATTATTATAATTTTAATGTTAGTTTCTCTTTTGGCTGTTTTAATGACAGGTTTTCCAGTAGCTTTTACATTAGCTGGCGTAGCATTATTTTTTGGAATGCTTGGGTCAACATTAGGTTTATTCGATATGGCCTTTATTCAAGCATTACCTAATAGAATATATGGAATTATGACAAATGATTTATTGATAGCAGTGCCATTATTTGTCTTTATGGGAGTTATGCTGGAACGTTCTAAGATAGCAGAAGAACTATTAGATACTATGGCACATTTATTAGGAAGTGTTAAGGGTGGTCTAGGTATTTCTGTAACCATAGTAGGAGCATTACTAGCGGCTTCCACAGGTATAGTAGGTGCCACTGTTGTAACAATGGGCTTGTTATCACTACCCACAATGCTTAAAAGAGGATATTCTCCTACTATATCAACAGGAACGATATGTGCAGCTGGAACTTTAGGGCAAATTATTCCTCCTTCTATTGTACTTATATTATTGGGGGATCAAATATCAGCCGCTTATCAGCAAGCACAGTTAGCTAAAGGAAATTTTTCACCTGATTCAGTATCAGTTACAGACTTATTCATGGGTGCTTTATTACCAGGGTTATGTTTAGTATTTTTATATATATTATGGCAGGTAATTTACGCAAACATTTATCCAGAAAAAATGCCTTCAATACCTAAATCTGAACGTGATGCATTAGAATTTAAAGAATTACGCAATAGAGTTTTAAAAGTATTAATACCTCCATTATTTTTGATATTTGCAGTTTTAGGATCTATTTTGATGGGATTAGCAACGCCCACAGAATCTGCTGGTGTAGGTGCAATTGGAGCTATAATTCTTGCTTATTCTAGAAAACAATTGAATTTTAATATATTAAAAGAGGTTGTTACTTCTACAGCTCAGACTACATCTATGGTCTTTACCATACTTATAGGTGCTGCAATGTTTAGCCTAGTATTTAGAGGTTTTGGGGGAGATGATATAGTAGCAGAATTTTTAATGGGTCTTCAAGGCGGCGTTGTAACAGCCATTATAATTACCATGGTATTAATGTTTATTTTAGGTTTTTTTCTAGATTTTATAGAAATTATATATGTCGTACTGCCTATTATTGGACCTGCCATTTTAATGATGGATATAAACCCTTTATGGTTTGCTATAATGATAGCAGTTAACTTACAGACTTCATTTCTTACGCCACCGTTTGGTTTTGCTTTATTTTATTTGAGAGGCGTAGCTCCAAAAAGTGTATTAACCGGTGAAATATATAAGGGGGCAGCACCATTTGTATGTATACAAATATTAATGCTAGGAATACTCTCACTTTTTCCTGAATTAGCAACATGGCTTCCCACAGTATTATATAAATAATGTTCAAACAGATTATATTTATATTTATGATATATAAGTCTATTGGCTATGCAGAGGAGTCTAAGTATGAAGCTAATTATGATCCTTTAAATTGTAAAGGTGTTGTATTTGAATATAATGAGGCCTTTTTAGCTGAATGGAATTTTAAGCCTACTGGTGGAAGTGGCTCTTTGATTACTATTAAATATAATAAAATGAAAAGAACAGGTAAAATAAGAACTTCTGTATATGAAAACGGGGATTTATATGGAAGAGGTAAATGGGTTGGAAGAACAAGTTCAAGAATATATAATACGTTAGTAGAAATAAATTATGAGAATTCATCAAAAACTTTTGAATTAATATCTCTATTTAATCCTGATAATTTTCATATGAATGGTAAATGTAAAAATTAGGTAAAAGATTTATATGATAGAGAGTAGTTTAAATAATCAGTATCCTGTAATAATATCCCTGCCGCATAGTGGAACAAAATATAGTAAAAATTTTTTAAATAGTACTCAATTAACTAAAAATGAACTTCAGTTATCTGAAGACAGTTACGTAGATATATTATTATTAAATATTTTAAAAAATAATATTTCTTTTGTTAAAACCAATTTTCCAAGATCTTATGTTGATGTTAATAGACATCCTTTTGAGGTTGATCCATTAATGATTTCATCTAAAATACCAAATTTTATTAACTCAAAAACAAGTAAGACTGTAAGTGGCATTGGAGTAATACCTAGAGTATCAATATATGGAAATGAAATTTATAACCAACTTTTAACAAGGAAAGAAGTTATAAGAAGATTGTTACAATGCTATTTTCCTTATCATAAAAAACTAAAATTTTTAATTAAAAGCTTAAAAAATAAATATAATAATATTTTAGTTTTAGATTTTCATTCTATGCCCTCAAGTTCCTTAGTACATAAAACAGATGTTGTAATTGGTAATAATTATAATTTATCATGTACACCGACTATTACAGGTTTACTAAAAAATTATTTTAAATCTTATGATTATATTACGGTAGAAAACAATCCTTATTCAGGTGGCTATATAACTAAAAGCCTAGGTAATCCTTTAAAAGGAGTAAATGTTATACAAATTGAAATTAATAGATCTCTTTATATGAACGAGAAATCATTATACAAATATGAAAATAATATGAATATATTAGCAAAAAATATAAATGTAATTTTAACTAAGCTTATTAAAGATATTAATAATTTTAACTAAATTTGTATATCTTATTAAATTTATAAAGTAGTAGTATGCCCCTAAAGAATAAAAAGAGTAAAAAAGAAAACCATAATCCGTGGTTTTCATATATAGGAACAAATATATATAGTGATATTATAAATATAATAAAACTAATTATAACCGTATTGCGCATAATTTTAGTTTTATTAGCACCAATAAAAACTCCATCCATATGAAAACTTAGAAAAGATATTAATGGGGATATTATAATCCATATTGTATATTTTTGTATTTCAGAAATAACACTCTCGATAGAAGTCATCAGCGTAAGTATATTATTAATAAATACAAAGAATAATAGGAAATATATTAAAGCAAATATAAATGATATTATTCCAGAAGCAATTGTAATTTTAATAATTTTATCTTTATTTTTTTTACTATACTCATTACCTACTAATACTTCTGCAGCTTGAGCAAAGCCATCTAAACTGTACGATATAAACATTTGAAGCATTATTAGTATGGCATTAGCTGCTAATATAGTATTTCCTAGTCTTGAGCCTATAGCTGTAAACATTAATATACTAGTTAGAATTAAGGCAGTCCTAATAAATAAATTCATATTAGATTTAATAATACTTATAATATTATTCTTAATTTGTTTTGTTTTATTAGTAATATCTTCGCTAGGTAAGAATTTTTTTATATAGTAGAGTCCAAGCATAGTTCCTAAATATTCAGATATTAGTGTGCCATAGGCTATACCTTTTAATTGCATGTTTAAATATAGGCCTAGATAGATATCTAATATGATATTTAGCAGGTTTATAAATAATACCAGTTTTAATAGATCCCATGGTTTTTTACTTCCTAGTAAGAAACCAAAAATTACAAAATTTATAAAAGTTGCAGGTGCACCAAATATCCTAATATTAATATATGAGCTTGCATGGTAAATAATTAGTGAGTCAGAAGTATAGATACTTAGTAAGAAATCTTTCAATAAAAATATTATTGGTATGCATATTATACTTATTAAAAAGGCTAAAAAAAAATTACTTTTTATTATGCTGTGAATAGCATTTATATCATTTATACCTCTGGCTTGTGCTATTAATCCAGTTGTACCCATACGAAAAAAGCTAAAGCAAAAATACAAAAAAGATAAGAATGAGCTACCTATGGCTATAGCTCCAATTTGTTCAATACTAATTCTTCCTATTATAGAAGTATCAATAATACCTAATAAAGGAGTTGATATATTAGAAATAATCATAGGAATAGCTATACTAATTACCAATTTATAGCTTTTAAAATCTATATAATTTTTAATATAATGCATTGTATATAGAGATACCTTATAATTAATATATTTTATATATAATCTTAAACTGGTAAAAATAAATGGATAAAAGTAGATTAAATTTTATAGTAAAACATTTACTAAATAAACGTTTAAATAAATATTATATTGATAATGATGATTATAATTTAATACCTAATAATCAGGAAGAAGCATATTTTATTCAAAATAAAGTCCATACTCTGCTTAATTCAAGATCTGATAAAGTAATCGGAAGAAAAATAGGCTGTACTACAAAGGTTATGCAAGAGTATCTAAAAATAAATCATCCTTGTGCTGGAACACTTAGAGAAAGTAACTGCATAAAGTCAGGAAGCACTATAACTACGGATGCATATATTAAAGTTGGAGTTGAGTGTGAAATTGCAGTAAAATTAGCAAAAGATTTACCTTTTAACAAAGATTATTCAACTGAAGAAGTGTATTCTAAAATAGAAAGTGTATTTCCTGCAATTGAAATAGTTGATGATAGATACAGTAATTGGAAAAATTTTACAGCAAGTCACTTAATAGCTGATGATTTTTTTTCTGCAGGCTGCGTATTAGGAAAGAAACAATTTAAAATTAAATCAGATGATATATATAATATAAGAGGTTCAATGTTTGTTAATAATAAAAAAATTGGAGATGGTATTGGAAGTCATATACTAGGAAATCCTCTAAATGCACTAAAATGGCTTGCAAGTAGAAAGGATATTATAGGTTCAATTATTCCAAAAAATTCCGTTATATTATTAGGTAGTTTAGTAGAAACATATTGGGTGTCCAAAGGCGAAAACATTAAAATTAATATTGAAGGTATGGATGCTATATCTATTAATTTTATTTAGAAAGCATAATATATAATGGGAAAATTTTTATATTATTCATTTTTATTTTTTGTTGGTTTTTCTTTATGTGCAGTACTTTTTTCTCTATCTATTATTTGGAAGTTTGGCAATGATTTGCCTGATTATAGATATTTACAATCATATCAAACTAAAGCTATGAGCAGAGTTTATAGCGCTTCAGATAACATAATTGAAGAATATGCAGAAGAAAAAAGAGTTTTTGTTCCTTATGAAGCTATTCCAGAAAATTTAATAAATGCGTTTATTGTAACGGAAGATAAAAATTTTTTTAAGCATGATGGCATAGATTTTAAAGGTATTACAAGAGCAACTATTACTAATATTAAAAATATTATATCTGGAAAAAGATTGGTTGGTGCATCTACAATTACTCAACAGGTTGCAAAGAATTTTTTATTAACTAACGAAGTTTCTATAGATAGAAAAATTAAGGAAGCATTATTAGCACTACGAATAGAGAGGACATTAACTAAAGAAAAAATATTAGAGTTATATTTAAATGAAATATTTTTAGGCTTTAGGTCGTACGGCATAGTAGTTGCTGCGAACAATTATTTTAATAAATCATTAGATGATTTAAAAATATCTGAGATAGCATTTCTAGCAGGATTACCTAAAGGTCCAAATAATTATCATCCTATTAAAAAATATGACTCAGCAGTAAATAGAAGAAACTATGTTCTTTCGAGGATGTTTGAAGAAGGTATAATTAGTAAATCAGATTTTTATAAAGGTATAAATACGAAACTGGTAGTTGATAATTATAGTAGTAAAAAGTTAGTAAAAGCACATTATTTTTCTGAAGAGATTAGAAAAATTGCTATAGATAAATTTAGTAAAAAATCTCTATACAATGAAGGGTTGTATATTCTTTCTACTTTAGATGAAGATCTACAAACAACTGCCGAAGATGTCCTACTAAAGGGTCTCTTAGAATATGATAAAAGACAGGGGTGGAGAGGAAGAATATCTAAAATAGATAATGAACACATAAATAAAAAATGGTTTACAGAATTAAAATCTCTTAATTTAGATAATAAGAATATAAATGATTATGGTGTAATTTTAGGTTTTAATAATGATAAAATTAATATCGGTTTACTAGATGGAAATGAAGGCACTCTTGATATTAAGGAGTCATCATGGATATTAAAAAATAAGAATGAAGAACAGATTAATATCAATAGTTTTAAAAATGAAATTTTGAATATAGGAGATGTTTTACTTCTAAAAAAATCTTCAAAGTTCGATTTCAATAATATTTCGTATCAGATCCATCAAATACCCAATGTAAATGGAGGTATAGTTGCTATAGATGCATTTACAGGAAAGGTATTAGCTTTAGTAGGTGGATATGATTTTAATAAAAGTAAATTTAATAGAGTTACTCAAGCACAAAGACAAGCTGGTTCAGCTTTTAAACCTTTTGTATATTTAGCTGCCTTAGAAAATGGTATGAGTCCTGCCTCATTAATACTAGATTCACCCTTAGTAATTGATCAAGGACCAGGTTTATCAGAATGGATTCCTAAAAACTATACTGGTGAATACTATGGTTTAAGTACTTTAAGAACAGGTCTAGAAAAATCTAGAAATGTTATGACTGTTCGTCTTGCAAATACTATTGGAATAGATAAAATTGTTGAGGTTGCTAAAAGGTTTAATATTGGAGATTATCCATCTCAATTAGCAACTGCTTTAGGTGCAGGTGAAACTAACTTATTAAGTTTAACTGCTGCTTATGCCAGTTTTGTTAATGGCGGGAGGCTAATTGAGCCTAAATTTATAGAAACTATTCATGATAGATATGGTAATATAATACATTCAAGAGAAAAGAGATTATGTAAAATTTGTAAAAATGAATTTGCAGTTGACGATATATTTAAGCAATCAGATAGCCCAGTTACAGTTACAGTTACTAGTAGCGATAATGCATTTCAAATTGCTTGGATGTTAAATGGAGTTATTAAAAATGGTACTGGTAAATCTTTAAGTAAAATAAATGATTATATAGGTGGTAAAACTGGAACTACTAATGATAATAAAGATGCATGGTTTATAGGCTTTTCCTCAAACCTTGTTGTGGGTGTATATGTAGGTAATGATTTACCTTCATCTCTAGGTGATAAAGAAACAGGAGGTAAGGTCTCTGCTCCAATATGGGGAAATTTTATGAAGAAAGCTCTAAAAAAATATCCATCTCATCCCTTTAAAATACCAAAAAATATAGAAATGGTTAAAATAGATGCTGGTTCAGGATTATTACCAAGTGATATGAGTAAAAAAACAGTTTATGAAGCATTTATAACTGGTACAGCGCCTATAGAAAGTGATATAATGCCAAATGGAAATATAATAGATTTAAAATCATTAGATGATAAAATATATTAATTTGTGAAAGTTATTAAAATGAATGCTGAAATGCTAAGTATAAAAAATAATATTGAGGTTTCTTTAAATTCTATTCGGAGGCATCTTTGACCCTGAATATTCTAAAGAAAAATTAAAAGAGTTAAATGCATTAGCAGAAAACCCTGAATTATGGAATGATCAAACTGCTGCTCAGAAACTTATGAGGGAAAGAACACATTTAGAACAAAAACTCTCTAGTTTTAATAAATTAGAGTTAGAATATAACGATATAATAACAATTATTGAAATTGCTGAACAAGATAAAGATGAAGATCTTCTGCTAGATGCAAAAAATCAATTAGTAAAATTACATGTAAATGTAAAAAAAAAGGAATTAGAATCTCTTCTTTCAAAAGAAGCAGATAAGAATGATTGCTTCATTGAGATTAATGCAGGCGCAGGAGGGACTGAGAGCCAGGACTGGGCACAAATGTTGTTGAGAATGTATTCTAGGTGGGCAGATAAAAAAGAATACAAGATAACAGTAATGGATGAAAACCAGGGTGAAGAGGCTGGTATTAAGTCAACGTGTATAAAAATAAGTGGCATAAACGCTTATGGATGGTTAAAAACTGAGTCAGGTGTACATAGGTTGGTAAGAATCTCTCCATTTGATTCTCAAAATAGAAGGCATACATCATTTGCTAGTGTGTGGGTATATCCAGAAGTTGAAGATAATGTGGAAATCAATATAGAAGATAAAGATATTAGAATAGATACTTACAGAGCATCTGGTGCTGGGGGACAGCATGTAAATAGGACTGATAGCGCTGTAAGAATAACTCATATTCCTAATAATATTGTTGTCCAATGTCAAAAAAATAGATCACAGCATCAGAATAAAGCTGAGGCTTATAAAATGCTTAGAGCTAAACTTTATGAATTAGAACTAGAAAAAAAATCTACTGAAAAAGCAAAAAACGAAGATAATAAAACAGAAATTGGTTGGGGGCATCAAATTAGATCTTATGTTTTGCAGCCCTACCAACTTGTTAAAGACCTTAGAACAAATAAAGAGAGTTCAAACTTTCAATCTATATTAGATGGAAATATTGATGATTTTTTAGAGGCTTCTCTCGCTAAAAAAGTATCTTAACTATTAATTTGTAACATTTCTCTAGATGATTTTAATACATCCTCAATATGATCTTTAACTTTAACTTTATTCCATATTTTATAAATAGTACCGTCAGCAGAGACTAAAAAAGTAGTTCTTTCTATTCCCATATATTTTCTTCCATACATGGACTTCTCTAACCATACGCCAAAGCTCTCACAAGCCTTACCATTAACGTCTGAACCCAAGACAATATCTAAATTATATTTATTTATAAATTTATCATGTTTTTCTACAGTATCTCTAGATATGCCAATAACTGTTATATTATTATCATTAAAGAATTTTATATTTTCGGTAAATCCAATAGCTTCCTTAGTACACCCAGGCGTATCATCTTTGGGGTAAAAATAAATAATATATGGATTATTTAGTTTTGATGTATTAATTGTTAATCCGCTATCTCTTGGAAGGTCTATTAATGGTGCTTTCATGCCTTCAGATATTTTTGGCATTTATTCTCCTTTAATTATATATATTTAGTAATCAAATTATCATATAATATATTTTTATAGAACTAAAATAGTTAAATAAATATGAAATTTTTTATAACGTATAAATTTATTTTTAATATTCTTAAAAAGTTATTTATATTATTTTCTTCTGTTATAGCATTATGCTCACTTGCTTTAATGGCACTTTGTATAATTATTTTAGCTAGCAAGTCTATAACTATAACAGATAATAACAAATATATTTCTAAATTAATGAGTTGGTATTTTGATAAAGAAGTTTATTTTGAAGAAGTTAAAATAAACAATATTAGCTTGAAAGAATATTATACTTTTAAAATAAAAAATTTAACTATTAATAAAATAAATGATTACCAAAATTTAGAAGTTGAATATGCAAAATTTGATATTAATATAGGTAATATTCTTAATAGAGTTTCTAAATTTAATAGTATTTATTTAAATAATATATCAATAGATTACTTAAGAAAAGATGAAAATGTTACTAATTCTAGTTATGTATCATTAAATAACTTAATAGGTATTACGAAAAATTTACATATTAATAATGGCCGTATAAATGTTGATATAGCTGAAAGGACATATAACTTTTCAAAGATTAATTTACAAAAAATAGATGGAAAAAACATCAATATTAATGGGTCTTTTAATTATAAAGACAACTATTTTCAGAAAGTTGATAAACTTTTTACTTTTAAATCATTAACGTTTAATGGAAAAGATATCATTAATTGTAAATTTGAAGATTTTAATATTAATGATTCAATTGTAAAAGAATTTGTTAATAATAATAATTTTAATATTAAAGGGTCTATTAATGGTGAATTAAATTTTAATTTTATAAATGGCCTTTTATCAACTATTGATATTAACATGACTTCTGCTAATATTTTTTTAAATTTAACAAATAAGATTATTTATAATGGCATACAACTTATTAAATTACCTGATATAAAATTATTTGAATTAAGTGCTAATTATAATTTTCAAGAAGATATATTTCAAATCAATGAGCTTAATTTAAATATAAAAAATAATAAATTTAAAGATAGTGCAATATCAATTTCTAATAAATATAGTTTAGATAATAAAGTAATTAATATAAAATCATACTTTAAAAACATAAAATTAAATGATTATATTTATATAAATGAATCAAAATATAATTTAGATATTTTAGCTAATATAAATGGAAATTTAGAACTATTTATTAAAAATAATTACTTAAATTCAGTTGCATTATCTATTAATAATATTTCTAATTCAGGTAATAAATTTAAAAATATAAAATATAACTACGATAGAGATAGTAAAGTAAATAATTTATCATTTACACTAAATACAAAGTATAAGTTACTTAAAAGTTTTATTAACAAATATGATTTCTACAAGGGTATTCAACAACTTCCAATTCAACCAGAAGACATACTAAATTTTGATGCTAATTTAAATATGTCACAATTATTTAATCCTAAAAATGGTGTATTTGGATCTATTAAAGGTAATTTAATCTTTGAGAAAAATATCCACTTATTTAATGACATTCTGATATTAAATTCTCTAGAATATGATATTTATTTTGATAATAATAAAAGTAGTATTTTAGGTAACATTAATAATAATCACTCTGAAATAAATTTCAGTTATTTAAAAAGCAAAACTAATTTACCTAAAATAAAGTTAGATTATCTTATGTCTAATCACTTTATTAATAACTTAAAATTTATAAAAGATTTTAAAGGAGAAACTCTTTTAGAATGTTCTATTATAAGTTTGGATCATACTAATTATGATTGTAGTATAAATTTAACTGATACATCTTTTTCTATTCCCTTTATTAAATATCAAAAGTATTTGAATGAAGATGCTCTTTTAAGCTTTAACGGTAATTTAAATAATGTATCTAAATTAAATAAAATAAATTTGTATTATATTAACATGGAAAATATTATTGATATTACTTTTAATATAAATAACTCTAATGATAATTATAATATAAAATTTCATAAGTTATTATCAGATAGAAATAATTTATCTTTAGACTTAAATTATGATTCCGGTTCTTATGAAATAATCATTCATTCAGGTTCACTTGATCTAGATTTATTCTTTGGAAATACATTTAGTAATAATTCACCGCTGGACATTTCAGTAAATGCAAATTTAGATAAGTTCTTCATTAAAGATATTATTATTAATAATGGAAATATTTTTTATCAGAATTCTAGTAAAAAGAAAATATTAAGCATAGAAGGGAAGTATCATTCAGATGAAAATATTTTATTTAATTATAAAAATACAAATGACTCAAATGTTTTAAAATATAATTTTCACGCTAGTAATGCAGGAAAGTTTTTTGAATTACTTAATTATAAAAGTGAACTCAAGGATGGAATTTTATCATCAGAAGGCTTTATAGGTGCTTTAGATAATGATAATGATATTATGGGTACTTTAAGTATAGATAATTTTAAAATAATGAAGACACCTTTATTTGCTGAACTTTTATTGGCAGCCTCTTTAACTGGTTTAACTGAAGTATTAGAAAATGATGGTATTCAATTTGAACAATTGGATGCACAATTTACTGCTAAAGATAATGAATTTTTAATTTCTAAATCTAGAGCTTTTGGTTTTTCTCTTGGTTTAACAGCAGAAGGAAATATAAATAGTAAAGAAAAATATATTAATTTGATAGGTTCAATAGTTCCAGCTTATAAGATAAATACTTTATTAAATAATATCCCTATAGTTGGTGATTTATTAACTGCTAGAGAAGATGAAGGAATTTTTGCAATAAATTACGAGGCTATTGGACCATGGAATAAACCAAATATTCTTATTAATCCTTTGACCTTATTAACACCGGGAATAATTAGGAATATTTTTAACTAAAATTTATTGTTTTTCTATTAAGATATGCTTTTTTTTGCCTACTGATAGTTTTATTTTTTTATCTTTAACAAAATATGAATTATTTATTTTTAAATTTTCATCTGAAATAGTAATATCACTTAACTTAACACCTGATCCTCTAATTAGTCGTCTTGCCTCTCCTTTGCTTGATGCTAAATAATTATTATTAGTTAAACATTCTAATATTGGAATTCCTTCTGCAAGTTCAGTGTTACTAAAAATAATTATAGGTAGGTTTGCATCGCCTCCTTTGTTTTCGAATATATTTTTGGCAGTTACTATAGCTTTCTCAGTTGCATCTTTACCATGTAATAAGGTTGTAGCAGCATTCGCTAGAATTATTTTAGCATCATTGATTTCTGCACCTTCTAGTTTTTCTAGTTTTCTTATTTCATCTAGATTTATTTCTGTAAAAAGCTTTAAAAACCTAATAACATCTTTGTCTTCTGTATTTCTCCAGAATTGCCAATAATCCCATGGAGAACATAAATTTGAATTAAGCCATATTGCTCCATTTGCTGTTTTACCCATTTTTGCGCCTGAGGAAGTTGTTATTAAAGGAGAGGTTAATCCAAATAATGAGTCTTTATATTTTTCTGCGCTAACTCTTCTATGTAATTCAATTCCATTTATTATATTTCCCCATTGATCACTTCCTCCCATTTGAATTAAACAGCCATATCTCTGATTTAATTCATAAAAATCATATGCCTGAAGTATCATATAATTGAATTCTAAAAATGAAAGTGTTTGTTCTCTATCTAATCTTAATTTTACAGAATCAAATGTTAACATTCTATTTATAGAGAAATGTTTACCAAAATCTCGCAGAAAATCTATATAATTTAATGTTTTAAGCCATTCAGCATTATCTACCATGATAGCTGAATTATTTTCTTCATTAAAATTTATAAATTTCTTAAATACTTCTTTTATTCCTAGTGAGTTATTTCTAATAACTTCATCAGTTAATAATTTACGTGATTCATCTTTTCCTGATGGATCACCAACTAATGTAGTTCCTCCTCCTAATAATATTATAGGTTTATGCCCAGTTTTTTGAAACCACCGCAGAAGCATTATTTGAATTAAAGATCCTACATGAAGACTTGATGCAGTACAGTCAAAACCAATATAGGCAGGTATATTTGCTTTTTTAGTAAGTATTTTATCTAAATTATTTATATCAGTAGCTTGATGTATAAATCCACGT
>JAQWLZ010000023.1 GCA_029247025.1 Alphaproteobacteria bacterium
TAATATACAAGATAAAAGATATAAGAGAAAACAAAGAAACTGGTTTTATTAATATCAAATATAAAAATAACCTTCCCATAGTTGAATCAGCTTTTCCTCATCCAAGTAATGATACTAGGAGAGAACAGGTTTCTCAAGAGTTACTAATAAATACTTTTGATCCAGTGAATTCTATTTTAGTTCTAGGTATATTAAGTGCTAATAACAATACTTGTAATCATATAATTAATGTATTTGATGGAAGAAGAAGATTTAATTTAGTATATAAAACAATAGAACAAAATAAAGATGAACTAATATGTAAATTAAAAATTATTAGAATAGAAGGCTATTCCAAAAAAGAATTAAGTAAGCATCCTAAAGAGGGTATGATTAAATTAAAAAAGCTATCCAATAGTATATTTTATTTTCCTGTAGAAGTTAGAATTCCACTTACAATAGGTTCATTTTACGTAAATTTAACTCAAAACTTAGTATTGCAATAAATATAATTTAATATAAAATTTGTTATTTTAGTTTAAGTAATCATATTTATAACAAAGCAAGGAGAAAATATTTGAAAGCTCTAGTATGTAAAGAATTTGGGCCCGCAAAAAATTTAAAAGTCGAAGAAATGCCTGAACCTGTTCTAAATGATGATGAAGTCAATATCAAAGTTCATGCTGCAGGTGTAAATTTTCCTGACATTTTAATGGTTGAAGGTAAATATCAATTCAAACCTAACTTTCCATTTGCACCAGGTGCGGAAGCCGCTGGAGAAATTATTTCTCTCGGTAAAAATGTGACTGATTTTAAAGTTGGTCAAAGAGTAATAGCAATGACAGGTCATGGATCTTTTGCAGAAATTGTTAAAGCTCCTCAAAAAAAAATAATCCCCTTAAGTGATAATGTGGATTATGAAGTAGCTTCTATACTTCCAATGGTTTATGGAACATCTGCTCACGCACTAATTCAAAGAGGCAAGTTAAAAAATGGAGAAACACTATTAGTACACGGAGCTGCTGGTGGCGTTGGATTAGCTGCTGTAGAAATTGGAAAAGCAATAGGTGCAAGAGTTATTGCTACAGCTAGTACAGATGAAAAATGTAATGTTGCTAAAGAGCATGGAGCAGACGAAATTATTAATTACTCTAATGGAGAATTTAAAGAAACCGTTAAATCTATGACTGATGGTAAAGGAGCAGATGTAATTTATGACCCTGTAGGAGGAGATGTTTTTGATCAATCACTAAGGTGTATATCTTGGGAAGGCAGATTATTAGTTATAGGATTTACTTCTGGAAGAATTCCTTCTGCACCGGCAAATTTGGCACTATTGAAATCTTGCGATATAGTGGGCGTTTTTTGGGGAGCTTTTGTAGAAAGAACTCCAAAAATAAATTTACAAAATTTTGAAAAATTATATCAATGGATAGAAGAAGGCTATATTAAGCCAAGAATTTCTATGAAAGTACCATTAAAAAATACTCTAGATGCTATGCAAGCTATTGCTGATAGAAAAATTATAGGTAAAGCAATAGTTAAAATTTAATTATAATTTAGATAAAAAATTTAATAATAATTTTGCGACTTCTTCTGGTTTTTCTTGTTGGACCCAATGGCCTGCACCACCTATTAATTCAAATGCTTGCATATTAGTACAAATTTTTAATTGCATATTTTCTAATGCATCGGGTTTTTGGTAAATCCCCCAATCCTTCCTGCCAGCTATAAACATAGATGGAATATCAATTTTAAGATTACTAAAAACTCTTAATTTAGACTGAACTGATTCATCAATCATACATCTATACCAATTTAGCCCTCCCTGGAATTGCGTATTATTAAAAACATCAGCATAATATTGCAATTCTATATCAGTAAGCCATTTACATTCACAGGCTTCTTCTTTTGAGGGCATATCTATATTTACTTGCTCCGCCATTCCTAAATGAAAATCCATAATATAATATCCAGGCATTTTTTCTAATTCTGAAGCATTCCATGCATTAAGTTTAAAAGGATTATTATCTTTCCAATCTCCACTTTTTACATGGTAATATGCCCTAAGAAAATCCTTCATACCTTGATCAGAATTACACATATCATTATTTGCTTCTTTAGTTGAGTAATACCATTGATAATGTTTCCTAGGTCTATCTAACTTTTGTAAATCTGAATGAATATCTGATTGTATTGCTTTATTACTTTGTTCTATAGACGGCATACCATTAAAAGGGGCGCTCATTAAAACAACAGACTTAAATATATCAGGCCTAATAACTGCAGCATGTGCAGCTACTATTGAGCCAAAATCATGACCTACAAGACAATCAATAGATTCTTTTTCTAATGAATATATTAAAGAAATAATATCAGTAATTAAATTAGATATTTCATATTCTGAAATATCACCTTCGTAATTGTTATTCCACCCTTCTGTGTAACCATAGCCTCTCTGATCAGGAGCTATTACATAATAACCTGCATCTGATAATGGTTTAAAGATTTTCCTCCAACTATAAGCTAACTCTGGAAACCCATGAAGTAATACAATACAAGGCTTATTAGCTTTATCCTCATATCCTGCCTCTAATATATGCATAGAAAGACCGTTAATATCTTTCATAGTTCTTGATCTAATTCCAACTGGATAATCAAACATTTTCTCTCCAATTATTTTTTATATAAATTATATTATAATAATAAATTCTTAAAGGGGTTTACAAAAAAATATATAGTGTGTACTATTAGATAAGCGTCGATTTGAGCTCCAGCTTGCGGGCGCTATATAAATACTGCTAAAGAGGTGGTTAGGAACCACCAAAGAAATTTGAGTGGTTTTTTTATTTCTTTGTAATCCTTTCCATAAATAAGCTGGAGTTATATTTATACCCAGTTTACTGGGAAGGAGATTAATATGACTAATTACACAAAGCCAGAGACAATAGCTCTACATAGTGGATGGAGAGCAGACCCAAATACTGGATCTGTAGCCGTTCCTATTCATCAAACAACATCTTTTCAATTTAATAATACTGAGCATGCTGCTAATTTATTTTCATTATCCGAGCTTGGTAACATATATACTAGAATAATGAATCCTACTACAGATGTATTAGAGAAAAGAATTGCAAAATTAGAAGGAGGTGTAGCTGCTTTAGCTACATCATCAGGACAATCTGCAACTACTATAGCAATTCAAAATATTGCGAGAAGTGGAGATAATATTGTAAGTTCAACAGATATATATGGTGGTACATGGAATTTATTTGCTAATACATTAAAAGACCAGGGTATTGAAGTTCGTTTTGTTGACCCTTCTGAACCAGATAATTTTTTAAAAGCAACAGATAGTCATACTAGAGCTTATTTTGGAGAAACACTTCCTAACCCAAAACTAAATATTTTTCCAATTAAAGAAGTTTCAGATATAGGTAAAAAATTGGGAATACCATTAATTATAGATAATACTGCAGCACCTATTATTATAAAACCAATAATTCATGGAGCTAGTGTAGTAATTCATTCTACCACTAAATATATTGGTGGTCATGGAACCAGTATTGGTGGAATAATAATAGATAGTGGTAATTTTAATTGGGAAGAATTTAAAGAAAGACAGCCTTTACTTAACAACCCAGACCCTAGCTATCATGGTGCTATATGGACTGAAGCAGTAAAACCTCTCGGACCTATAGCATTTATTCTTAAAGCTAGAGTTACACTTCTTAGAGATATAGGTGGTGCCATGAGCCCATTTAATGCCTTTCAATTTATACAAGGATTAGAGACTTTACCATTAAGAATTAGAGAGCAGTGTAAAAATGCTAAATTAGTTGCTGAATATTTATCTTCATTAAAATCAGTAAGTAAAGTGATTTATCCAAGTTTATTTACTGGAGAAAATAGAAAAAGAGTTAATACATACCTTGATAATAATAATTTTGGTGCTCTTGTGGGTTTTGAAATTGATGGAGGAATTGAAATTGGTAAAAAATTTATTAATTCATTAAAACTATTTTATCATGTAGCAAATATAGGAGACACTAGAAGTCTTGCAATACATCCAGCATCCACAACTCATTCACAATTAAGCGAAGAAGACAAACTTAGGGCTGGAGTAAATAATTCTTATATTAGATTATCTATAGGTATAGAACATATAGAAGATATAATAAATGATTTAGATAATGCCTTAAATAAAGCTACTACATCCATCAAAGCCGCTTAAAAAAAATTTATAGTCTGCTAACTTTAATAGCAGACTATATTATAATATTGGTGCATTTTCTATTTCTTCATCTATTTTTGGTTCTTCAGGCATAGGTAGATTCATAAATCTAGTATTTGATCCATTATGAATAGGTATTTCAGTATTATTAATTACACCATCATACTCACCCGATCTAATGAGTGCATCTGTTATTCTCCATGTGTGACTATCTGGCATTTTAGGTCGAGCTAATAATACCATACTTCCAAAATCATAAACTAAATTCATATTAACTGGAGAAAATTCACTAAATACTCCTGTTCCATAAAGTAACGATATTGCAACATCTTTAGATAAAACTACTAAAGGCATTTGATCAGTAGATAGCAAGCTATGAACCCTTCTAAACCCTCTTGCTCTTGCAGGTCGTGCTCTTGATTCAGGTAAAGTTTGCTCAAGTGAATCAATAATTTTTTTAGAAAAAGGATAGCTATTTTTATCCTCAATTACACTTAAGATTAGCATATGCCTCATTCGATATACTTGCCATTGCCCCCAAGGAGCATGACCCATTGAAAAAAATGACAAAGATATAATAAGTGATTTAGAAAAAAAGCGTCTGTTTAACATAAAGGTAATTTACAATATATGAGAAATTCAAACAATGAACTTCTCATATATTCATATTAGTATTTAGTTACGATATTTATCAAAAACATCTAAGTTTAATACTGCAGTTATAACGAAATTAGGTACATCAACTACTTGACCTACTCTTAAATCAACTGCTACAGAGCATAATATATAAGCTTGCTCTCTTGTGAGTCCATGCTCCCTAACTATATAATCAATCATTTGAATTAGGGCATGACGAGCGGCTGCAGTTAAATCTTCAGATAAATTCTCTAAATTAGTAATTTTTTCTGAATTAAGGTAACCGTGAGATGGAAGTTTCTCACCTTTTCCTTTTAGAGGGATTCCAACGGTTTGATAGTAGCGAGTAGGTTCCATGTCTCTTATTTGATCATTACCTACTGTAACTGGCATATCCATATTTTTACCGCCGCCTTTAATTATTCTTGTTCTAAGAACATTTATTGCTCCCATTTCAATAGCAGTACCTGAAACTTCTCCATCACCCTGAGCATAATGTACATCTCCTGTAAATAGTCCGCATCCATCAATAAAGCATGGGAAAATAATTTTTGTACCTATTTGCATTTGTTGCACATCCATATTACCACCATTCTCTCTCGGTGGAATAGTTCTAAGACAATCTTCTGCATGACTACCTCCTTCGCCACAAACTGCAGCAGGAAGTGCTCCCCCTGAAGATGGCCCAAGCACAACTCCTCCAGCAGCAGCTAAATCAGCTTCACGAGCTTTCCATGCTTGTACTTCAGGTAAACCTGGTAAAACACCAATAGATCCAGGAAACGCCTCAAAAGGCACAGTAATACCTGGCATACCATCTGATACAGCACCAACTCTAGTTAATTTCCAATTTACAATATAAGGATCAGGAAACATATCTCTTAAAAATCCAAATCCTGGCGCAATAACTGTATAACCATATTCATCTGGAATAATATCAACTATTTCAACTTCTAATGCATCTCCTCTTTTTGCACCATTAATATGAACTGGCCCCATCATAGGATGAACTAGCCCTAAATCGACTGTTGATAAATCATCTGCTATAGAATCTAATCTGAACTGACTATCTAAAGCATCTCTAGAGTGAATAATAATTATATCACCTGGATTAGCTTTTACTGCAGATGGAATAGCTGGATGATAACGATTAAAACAATTTTTATCATCTATACAGTGTGTTCCTTCTTTAGTTATTTCTACTTTATTCATCCATTTTTGATCAGTTGTATCTGCAAACGCAGATAATGACATAAATGAAGAAATAAGTATTATACTTAATATTCTCATTTTTCTCTCCCCTTTTAATATAAGACATATATGCGATTAATATAAGACATTTATGCTACTCCTATTAGTAAATTATGCAAATTATTATTAGTAAAAATTACATATAGTTTTTATATGAGTATATTCTTTTTATTCTTTGTAATAGTTTTTTGATTTTCGAATATTGATCCCTGATTAATTGCTGCAGGCAAAGGCATTCTTACAGGAACTTGAGTTAGCCTTGGATTATTAATTGCATTTCCTGAAATTATTTTTTTATTGAATTCTTCATAATTATTTATTCCCATCAATGGCCAAGCATCATTAGCTGCAAATTCCCAAAGCAAGAATCTTCTATTAGTTTTTGATATATTTGGCTTTGAGGCATGAAGAAGTCTTGCATGATGTATTGTAATAGTTCCAGCTTTTCCTGTTATTTCTTTTACGTTACTTAAATCTATATTACTTTTTTTAGTATCAATCGCTCCTGCAAAATATCCATTATGATGATGATCATATACTTCACCTTTATGTGATCCCGGAACAAATAGTACAGTCCCATTATCTAATGTCATATCATCAAGCATTATTCCCACAGCCAAAACATCATCATTAGAATGAGGATAAAAAGCCCAGTCCTGATGCCAATCAACTAAATCTCCTGCAGAAGGAGACTTTAAATTCATTTTACCATTATGTAACCTAAAGTTATTACCTAACAAAGATATTACTTTTTGAATAATACTAGGATAGAATAATAGTTTTTTAAATACATCATTATGTTTTTGAGGTTGTTTTATCCTCCTTACACTTGGTTTGGAGGGTGTATGATTATCTCCTAAGTCAAATTGTTCATCAGAATTATTAATTAACGCCGCATATTCTAGCATCTTATCAGTTGCACTTTTTAGATCAGTTAAAAAATTTTTATGAATTACATTTTCAACTATTAAGTAACCATTTTCATTATATTTATTAACTTGGTCATTTGATAAATTATAATTCATTTCATCCCCCACTATTTATTGATTCTTTGATTAATTCAGATACTTTTTCACCCACCATTATACAAGCCGCATTTGTGTTACCTGATGGAATAGTAGGAAATATAGATGCATCTGCAACTCTTATACCATTTAAACCATGTATTTTTAGTTCATCGTTTACAACCGAATTTGAGCCTGGACCCATCCTACATGTTCCAGAAGGATGAAATCCAGTTTCTGCAGTTTCACGAATATATTGTTCAATTTCATCATCTGTAGAGACTGATGCACCTGGTGAATGTTCAAAATCCCTGATTAAATCCATTGGTTTAGCCTCAACAATATTTCTCATAATTTTTACTGCATTTATTAAAACACGTTTATCTAAATCATGAGATAAAAAATTAAATTTAATACTTGGATGTTTATATGGGTCAGGAGAACAAATATGGATTGAACCCATACTATTTGGTCTTAATTGATAACATGCTGCTGCCATGCCAGGAAAATCATGAAAAATTCTCTTTTTTAAGCTACCAACAGAAAATGGTATATATTGTATCTGTATATCCGGACTTTCTAAATAATTCTGTGTTTTAAGAAATGCTATTATGGAAGCAGCCGGCATGCTAAATAATCCTTTTTTTCTTAAAATATATTTAGCTATTTCATTATATTTATTAATACCTCTACCTAAATAATTATAAGATGCTTTTTTTAATTTTAATTTCCATTGGAGCCTTGCCATGAAATGGTCCTGAAAATGCTCACCTACAGCGGGAAGGTTATGTTTAACTTGTATTTCATATTTATTTAATATGTCTTCATTACCTATACCTGATAATTCAAGAATTTGTGGAGAGGCGATAGCGCCCGCTGAGAGAATAACCTCATTATTACAATAAACTTTATGTAATTTATTACTTTTTTTATAAATTATACCCTTACATACCTTATTATCTATGATTAGTTTTTCGGTGGTAGCTTTAGTAATTAAAGTCAAATTTGGCCTTTTTAAAGCTGGCCTAAGATAACAATAGTCAGTACTCATTCTACGTCCATTAGATATTGTAGCTTGTATCCTAGCAATCCCTTCTTGATTTGGGCCATTATAATCCTTATTTAATGGATATCCAAGTGATTGAGCAGACCGAATTAAAGCATCATATAATAAGTTTTCATCTTTAACTTCTGATATACCTAATAAACCATTATTTCCTCTATGACCTGTCTCACTGTTTTTATAGTTTTCAATTTTTTTGAAGATTTTTGATACTTCTTGCCATCCCCACCCCTTATTTCCATGTTGTGCCCAAGTATCATAATCTAGAGATTGGCCTCGAACATAGACCATTCCATTTATAGAACTTGATCCACCAGTCATTTTTCCTCTAGGAATTGGAATATTTCTATTAAATGTTCCAGCTTCTCCTTCAGATGAATATCTCCAATTCACTCCAGGCTTATTGATAAAAAGGCCAAAGCTCATTGGCATTTGTGCAAAAAGATGCTCCTTTTTTCCTGCTTCAATAAGCAAAACGCTAATATTTAAATTTTCTGATAGTCTATTGGCAATAGTTGCTCCGGAAGAACCCGCCCCTATTATGATAAAATCATATTTATTTACTTCTAAAGACATTAGAATTTAGAATTTCTATGTTTAGTCATATTATTTAATTCGTCAAATAAACTAATTTTACCTCTCCAATTTGTATCTTTTTTAATTTTAGTATTATCTACTATGAGTGAAGATGAAATTTTATCAACTAATTTAGCTTTACCAATTGGCCAAAGTAAAATTTTTAATATTATTGCTGGAAAATTTATTAAAATTAATTTTTTATTCATAGAAACTGCAATACTTTTATATAATTCTTCCACGCTAATAGGATTATCATCAGATATTAGATAAGTTTTATCGAGAATCTCATTATTTAGACCAATAAGTATTAGAGCATCTACTAAATTACTGAGAGATATTAAAGATCTTAAATTATTAGTTTTAACAATAGGCAAAGGTATATTTTTACCTATGTATTTCATTAATGAATTTAAATTACCTTTAACACCCGCTCCATAAACCAGAGGAGGCCTAAGAATTATAAAATTTATATTATTTAGCTTACAAAATTCTTTAAGTAGCTTCTCAGCTTCTAATTTTGATTTACCATATGCATCTTTTGGATCTTCTTTGCTTTGATGAGAATAAATCTCACTATTAGTTAAAAAACCTTCTCCATTAACTTTAATTGAAGATAACATTATAACTTTTTTAATTTCTAAGTTATGTGAATAACTCAAAATATTTTTTAATCCTATTACATTAACATTATAGTAATCTTGGTAATTATTTGATTTAACATGAGTCTTTGCGGCTAAATGATAAAAATAGTGAATCTTAATTTTTTTATTTAAATCAAAATTTTTAGTAATATCCTTTATCAGAATATTTGTATAATTTTTACTATTAAAATTATTAATATTTTTTCTAACAAGACCATAAACATTATGACCTTGCTTTAATAACTCTTTTATAAGCATTAATCCTATAAAGCCTGATGCTCCTGATACTAGGATATTATATTTATTTTTACTCAAAATTATTAATCCATTATATTTATGCTAATATGTAATTTATAAATAACATAAAATTTGTATTATGTGGAATAGAATGAACTCTAAAAATAAAATAAAAATTAGTACACTTATTGTAGCAAGAAATGAGGAAAGAAATATTAAAGCTTGTCTAGAAAGTCTAGAGACAGCAGATGAAATTATTCTTTTGTTAGATAGAAGCACTGATAGTACAATCAATATAGCTAAACACTTTAATTGTACTATTTTCGAAGGTAATTGGATATCAGAAGGTATAAGAAGAAATGAAGGTATAAAAAAATGCTCTCATGATTGGATACTTGAAATTGATGCTGACGAAAGAGCAAGTAAACAGTTAATTGATGAAGCTAAAAATAAAATAATTAAACTAAAAGATACTACGAAAGGATACTTTTTAGTTCCTTTTGATAATTATATAGGAAATAAAAGAGTTAGATATGGATGGGGCGCATCATGGGGAGTTACATCTAAACCTTGCCTTTTTCATAAAAATTCAAAAATTTGGGGAGATGAATCTATTCATCCAAGTCTTCAATTAAATTATAAACAAGGAGTTCTAGTTAATAGAATAGATCATTTTGTTGATAAAAATATTTCTGACATGATACAAAGATTAGATAGATATACTAGTGCCAAAGCTATTGATTTGAGAAAATCATCAAAAAAACTACCTCCATTATGGATTACAGTCAGAAGGTCTTTAACTCGATTTTATAAATGTTACATAACTAGAAAAGGATATAAAGAAAAAGGCTGGGGTTTCTTAAATGCAAGTTTTGCTGCACTTTTTGTATTGATAAGTTATTTAAAGGCTAAATTAGAAAATGATCAAGAATCTCCTAAGAATTGATTAATTCTATGTATTTTTCTGCTATATTATCCCAATTTAAGTGTCTTTGTAACTTTATAGAATTTTTTCTATAATCTGACCATAAACTATCATCTTTTAATATATTTATAGAACCTTCATAAAATTCCTTGTCTGATTTAGCTATAATTCCTGTTACCTTATCAATAACTCTTTCTGCTAAACAGCCAATTGGCTTAATTACGCATGGTACTCCTAATGCCTGAGCTTCAGCTATAGACAAGCAAAATGTTTCACCTGGATCACCTTTATAGAGCATAACTCTAGAAGTTAATAATTTTTTAAATAATTCATTTTTAGGAATGGGTTCAAAAAATTTAATACTATCTTCATTTAATTCCTTGATTTTATTAATAATATTTGAAATCTTATTTTTGTTTCTGCCCCCATAAGTTTTAGAACCAGCATAAATATGTAATTTAGCATTTGGCACCTCTTTTTTAATATACTTAATCCAAATTTCAGACAACCAATCTAGCCCTCTTTCTGGATTAGAAGTAAATATTACTACTGGGTCTGGTATATTATTATTTTCTATTTTTTGTAATAAAACATCTTTAGATAGACCTAGAGGTATAATTACAGCCCTATTCTTTATCCAAAATGGAATTGAATTATAATGATACTTTCCTGAACATACTATTTTAATATTTTTAAAAAATAGTCTTCTAAAATTTCTGAATTTATTTAAATAATTAGCAGGATTATGCAGCCATAAAATCGTTTTCTTACATTTAGGCGCTTTATCGAGAAGACTAGGAGCTCTATTAATAAGGTAAATATCACACTCTTTAATTTTTGTATCTAATGGTTTCCAATAAACGCCTTGGTATTTAATAGATTTTGAACTTTTAGTTAAAGCTATAACTTTATGACCTAATTTACTTAAAGATTCTGCTAATAATACAAAAGCTGTCTCTGTTCCACCTAAAGGCTTTTTTCTATATGACCACCCATTAAAATCTGAATCTTGATCAACCATTATTATTAACAATATAAAAATCCAATTTAGTTTATTTTAAAATAACCTACCATATTAGGAAGCATGCTTGCATCATAACCACTATTATTAATACTGATCATACATTCATCCAAATCTGCACCCAAATGAATAACTGATGCTAACCCCCATATCAGAGATGATCGAGCTCCAGATCTACAATAAAAAAGTGATTTTTCATGATTGTTTTTAATTAAGTTACTAAAATCTAATATTTTCTGTTTATTAAGTGTTCCAGATGCGAAAGGTATATCTATGAACTTTATTCCCAAACTTTCAGCTTTATCTTTTAGCAACTTTGAGCTGATTTGATTGAATTCTTCATTATCTGGTCTATTATTTATAATTAGTTTAATACCAAAGTCAGCTATACCCTTAATATCATCAATCTGTATTTGACCAGAGACAAAATGATTACCACTAATGCTTTTTAGATTTGTTGTATCCATTTTAGCTCGAACTTTCATAAATAAATAAAAATTAATAAAATAATATTTATGATTCTTACAATAAAAATCTTTTTCTAACTATTATAATTTAAATTAATAAATAATTTAATTAAAAAAAATGTTGCGTTATATTCATTTAGAATCAACAATAAATCCTATTTTATTTTATTTAGCGTTGATAAATTTTGGGGAACTTAATCAAATGAAAAATATTCTAATTCAAATTTTTATTGCTTTTATAGCAACATTTTTTTTAATATCGTGTGATAATTCTAAAGAAGACAATAGTTCAAATTCATCAAATAAAAGTGAAACAGTAAGATGGAAAATGGCAAGTACATTTCCAGGAAATCTTAATATTATAGGTGAAGGAGGAATAAACTTTACGAAAAGATTAGAAACTGTTTCAGGCGGAAATATAAAGGTTAAGTTTTTTGAACCAGGAGCATTAGTTCCTCCTTTGGAAATATTTGATGCTGTATCTACTGGAGCGGTTGACGCAGGTTGGTCAACTGCAGGATATTGGGCTGGTAAAATTCCTGCTGTTCAATTCTTTACTGCTATTCCTTTTGGGCCTAATGCTACTGAGTTTTTAGCATGGTATCATGAAGGTGGAGGAAAAGAATTATGGGAAGAAATATATGCGAGACATAATTTACATCCAGTTCAATGTGTAATGATTTCACCTGAGTCTTCGGGTTGGTTTAGAGAGGAAATAAATTCAGTAGAAGATTTAAAAGGATTAAAAATGAGATTCTTTGGCTTAGGAGCTAAAGTAATGGATAAGGTTGGAGTATCTACCCAGCTTTTAGCAGGAGGTGATATTTATCCTGCATTAGAACTAGGAACAATTGATGCGACTGAATTTGCGATGCCTTCAATTGATATAGACTTAGGTTTTTATCAAATTGCAAAACATAATTATTTTCCAGGTTGGCATCAACCTGCTTCTGCTCTTGAGTTACTAATTAATTTAGATAAATGGAATGCTTTAACTGAAACTCAAAAAGCTCAAGTAGAAGCTACATGTTCAGAAAGTGTTGTAAAAGGATTAGCCATGGCTGAATCAAGGCAACCTGATGCATTAAAGAAACTTCAAGAAAAAGGTGTAACGCTTCATAGGTGGCCAGATGAAACACTTGAAGTACTAAGAAACGCATGGGATGAAGTAGTAAAAGAAGAAGCAGCTAAAGATGAGGACTTTGCAAAGGTCTGGGCCTCACTAAGTACATTCAGAGAAAGCTATAAAATTTGGAAAGATTTAGGTTTTGTAGATTAATCAAACTCTATAAGACCATATCTAACTTTAGACATGGTCTTATATCTCACTAAATAGGTTTATATGAAAGACATCGGTAATAAAGAGACTATTGCTAAACTAAAAACTATGTTTTTGGGATACCCACAATCAACATTGGGTATCGATACAGTATTGTTTATTGATACAATTCATGGAATTGCATCAGCTAGATATAAAGCAAAAGAGGAAATGTGCCATTCTGGAGGAATTGTTCAAGGAGGATTTGTTACTGGTTGGATTGACGCTATTATGGCATTAGCTTGTATGGCTAAATGCGGACCTAATGTATTAGTTTTAACTTTAGAGGTTAAGATAAGTTTCTTAAACTCTGCTCATGTTGGAGAAATTATTTCTACAGCAAAAGTAATTAAAAATACTAAATCAATTGCTTTTTTAGAGGGAAAAATTGAAGACAAAAATGGATTATTAATAGCCACAGGAACATGTACAGCAAAATTAAAACATAATTTTTATAATACTTGATTACCTATTTTATATATCCTAAATCATGCCATATAGCATATTCTTCTCTAAAGTTTTTAATAGAAATCCAAACATTTTTAAATTGAACATTCTTTAAAGCCTCCTCCTCTACTACAACATACCAATTTTCTTTATATAATTGCATCATTTCAGGTGACCATTTATGAATCTTAACGCCTAATTTTTTTAATTTATTAATAGCTTTTACCTGAACTGCTTCGCTTTTAGCTAAACTATCTAAAAACATTTCAGAACAAGTCATTTCAATTTGCGTTTGTTGAGTTAAGCTTAGAGAATTCCATAAATCTAAATTTATTATTAAATCTCCTAAACTTGCTGGTTGATGCCAACCAGGAAAATAATAATTATCTGCAATTCTATGAAAACCTAATTCTAAATCCATAGCAGGCATTCCATATTCTGTAGCATCAATAGTTCCTAATTCTAAAGCAGGGTAAATATCTCCTCCTGCCATTAATTGAGTAGAAACTCCTAATTTCTCCATAACTTTAGCACCTAAGCCTAAAAATCTCATTTTTAGTCCTTTTAAATCTTCTACTGAATTTATTTCTTCTCTAAACCAACCAGAGCCTTCAGGTGACGTTGCCATACAATGTATAGAATGAATATTATGAGATCTATATATCTCTTTGAAAATTTCATTTCCTCCCCCATATCTTAACCAAGCAATATATTCACTTGGGTCAGGGCCAAATGGAAAGGTTGTGAAAAACTGTAAAGCAGGAACTTTTCCGGCCCAAAAAGCAGGTGATGCCCAACCAGCATCCACTGCCCCACTAGATACAGCATCAAATATTTCCATAGGTGGAACGAGTGCACCTGGCTCATAATATTTAATATTTATATTACCAGAAGAAATTTCATTAATTGTTTTACTTAATTTTAATCCTGTCTCACCTAATATTATTAAACTTGATGGAAAGGCTGCTGCCATTTTAATATTAATTTTCTTTTCTTTATTAATATTCAAAGATGCATTATTTTCATCGTTCTCTTTACAGGATAAGATAGTCAAAGCTATTAATAAAATAATAAAATATCTAAATAATTTCATTTATACCCCCCACAAAATATAATTGAAATTTATCCTAGACTCATTTGTAATTTATAATCAAATACTTTTAAATTTATTTATGTTATTATTAACTATTAAAAGCTAAACAAGTAATTAACGATTTTCAAATGCGTAAAAGATATAATGATAGATAGCATAAATATTATGAATAATAATGGTACTATTAATAAAAGTTTTTCCAATAATTATAAGGGCTTATCAATAAATTATAAAAATATAAATATAGTTACACCTGCTTTACTAATTGATAAGTCTAATTTGATAGATAACATCAAGATAATGTCTAAATATACTAAGAAGAACAAAATAAATTTACGCCCCCACACTAAGTCTCATAAAACTTCAGAAATAGCTAAAATGCAGATAAAAAATGGAGCTGTTGGCATATGTGTTGCCACACTATATGAAGCTGAAATAATGTCTGAAAAGAATATTGAAAATATTTTAATAACTACACCTATTACTAATTTAAATAGTCAGAAAAGACTTAGTAAATTAATAAAATCTTCTAAAAATTTAATGTTAATAATTGATAGTAGTTATGGATTAAAATTTTTAGAAAAAATGGCTATTAAAAACAACAAAAAGATAAAAGTCTTAGTAGATTGCGATATAATGGGAATAGGAACCAATAAAATAAGAAGAACTGGTGCTAAAAATATAAAAGAGATTATTAAATTAGCATCTCTAATAAATAAAAATAAATGTTTAAAATATTTAGGTATAACTGCATATGCTGGAGATATTCAGCATATTAATAATTATAATCAAAGAAAGATTGAAACTACTATTAGGCACAATTATTTAAATAAAATTATTAATAAACTAAAAGATAAAAATTTATCACCTGAAATAATCTCAGGTGGTGGAACAGGATCATATGATATTGATACTAATAGTAAATTATTTACAGAGTTACAAGCAGGCAGTTATGTCTTTAATGATGTGGAATACGATAATGTAAATATTTATAAATCGAATAAAAACCCTTTTAAATCTGGATTATTTGTTGCTTCTTCTATCATAAGTATTTTAGATGATTTTAATTATATTATAGATGCAGGATTAAAAGCCTTATCAGCTGATTCTAAATATCTACCTAAACTTATGGGTTCTCTTCCAGAAAATTCTAAATATACTTTTATGGGAGATGAACACGGAAAAATTACAATACCAAAAAGTAGCAAAATAAAATTTAAACATGGAGAAATTATTATAATTCAACCTTCACATTGCGATCCTACAGTTAACCTTTATGATAAATGCTATTTAATTGAAAAAGATAAAATTTCTAAATCATGGGCAATTGATGCAAGAGGATATGGCTAAATTAAAAAAGCTATAATTCTCCAATTAAGTTTTTAGCTTTTTCAACATATAATTCATCTAAATGGTTTTTTGGTTCTGCTTCTATAACTTTTGATAATAATATTTTTGCTTTAACTCTATCTTTTTTAGAGTCTAATAAATATAAACCATATGATATTTCATATATAAACCCTATATTTTGTATGTCTAAATTTAAAGCATTTTCATAATGTTCTCTTGCTTGATCTGCAGTAGCCCCATATAAGATATTTGCCATGAAACCAGCTTTATCAACTATTTCAGCGTGCCAGGTTCCTTTAGAAATTTGTGCTGAAACATTATTTGGATTAATTTTTATAGCTTCGTCTAAGTGAAATGATATTTTTTCTGCATACCCTTCCTTTAAAGCGCTAACTATCCCTATTAACTGACTGTATCTACCCATAGTGTGTGCAGCTTCTACATGTGCATTATCATCAAAACTATCTATATCTAATGCTAAAAATGCTAATTCTTTTGCTTGTTTAAACACTTGTATAGCTTCCTCACCTTCAAGTAAAAAATGTCCGTAAATTGCTAACGTACGTGCTCTAAAAATATACGATTCGATAGATAAGTTTTCAGAAGCTAAATTTACTGAATCTAAATATTTACCATTATCAAAAAGAATATTAGCTTCTTTTAAATTATTATCTGAAGATAATGCTAGCTTTATAAATAAAGTAAAAATAAAAATAATATATGAAATAATTTTTATAGAAAATAATAATTTATACATATTTGCACTCCTATATTGAAACATAGCTGTTATTAAATAAAATCATTATATAAAATAATTTTTAAGGCATATAAAGGCTAATTATGAATATAAGTTAATTATTTTCTAAAACGGTAATATCAATGTTTTATAAATTTAAAGGTAATAAAAATTATATATTATTTTTTGCTTGTGTCGCTACGGCATTAGTAACTGTCGACTTAGCTTGTATTTCAGTTGCACTTCCCAAAATGTTAGGATACTTCTCAGCAAGTAAAATTGAAATTGCTTGGGTAATTACAGTCTATTCGATATCAACTGCCATATGTATCCCACTTTTAGGCTATTTATCAGAAAAAATAGGAAGAAAAAAAATATATTTAATAGGAATATTTGGTTTTTCTTTCTTTTCTGCTTTATCTGGCTTATCTCAAAATTTAGATCAGTTATTAATTTTCAGAACATTACAAGGAGCTTTTAGCGCACCATTAGTAGCTTCAAGTCAATCTATTATTATTGATGCATTTCCTGAAAAAGAACGAGGTAAGGCACTTTCATGGTGGACACTAGGTTTATTGATTGGCCCTTTAATTGGTCCCACTTTAGGAGGATATTTTACAGAATATTATAACTGGAGATGGGTATTTTTAATAAATGTGCCTATTGGAATTATAGCTTTTATTGGATCTTATTTTTGCTTAAATAATAATGAGATTAATAAAGATATTAAATTTACATTTTTAAGCTTTATATTTTTAGCATTAGGTGCATCATGCTTACAAATTGTTCTTGATAGAGGACAAATATTAGATTGGTTCGCTTCAAATTTAATTACTAATTTAACAATAGCATCTATTTTATTTATATTTATGTTTCTTTTACAATATTTCATTAAAAGTAAAACTCTTTTTCCTAAAGAACTTTTTAAAGACAGTAATTATATAGGTGGATTGATATTCATATTTTTATTTGGTTTACTCTTAGTGCCCCCATTTATTCTGATGCCAGACTTTCTTTCAAATCTAGGTGGTTATCCAATTGATAAGATTGGGATAATATTAACTACTAGCGGAATTGGGGGAATGACTGGTACTCTTATTGCTTCAAGAATATTATCATTTGGTTATTTTAGAACAATTATGATTGTTGGTTTGCTTATTTATATGATTGGTCAATTTTATATGACTGCCTGGAATACAGAAGTGACTATGCAAATGATGATGGTTAATGGAATTATTAGAGGAATTGGAATAGGGTTATTTTACCCTGCTTTAGCAACCATTACTTATGTGACCCTACCTCCACAATTTAGAGATCATGGAGCAAGCCTGTATCAATTTATTAGGAATGCTGGTTCAGCAGTAGCTATAGCAATTATAGTAATTTTAATGGACAGGTTTAATAAAATAAATATGTCAGAATTAAGTTATAGAGTTATAGATACATATAATAAAAATGAAGGATTATTAAATAGTTACAATATCTATCCTTTAACTTCCAATGATACAAATCTCTATTTGAATTTAATTACCGAAGAGTCACATTTAATATCATTTATTAATATAATGGTTTTATTAACTTATTTGCCGTTGCTATTTTTTCCTTTCTTCCTATTATTTAAAAATAAATGAGGTAAAAAATGAAAAATAGTAGATATATTCCTAAAAATCTAAGTTTATATAAAAATATATTTTACGAAAACGTTAGATGGGGAGATACTGATGGATATAATCATGTTAATAATGTCTCAATCTCAAGATATTTTGAAAGCGCCAGAGTTAATATTATAAGAAATTTAGAAACTGAGAAATACGGTTTTGTAATTGTTAATTTTAATATTAATTATATATCCCAAATTTTCTATCCTAGTAAAATAGAAATAGGGTCTTATATTAGTAGAATTGGAAATAGCTCAATAGAATTTAACCAAGCTATATTTGTAAATAAGTTATGTAAAGCTACAGCAATTAGTATACTTGCATATGCTAATATTAAAGAATCCAAGTCTTATAAAATTTCTAGTGATATAATTACAAAATTACAAAATATTTATGGGGCGAGTGACGAGACTTGAACCCGCGACCCCCGGTACCACAAACCGGTGCTCTAACCAACTGAGCTACACCCGCCATATTATCTATGGATTTAATACTAAAAATATATACAAAAAGAAACAAATATAATATTTTATTTTATTAATAATTCCTAAAATGTTTAAAATTTAATCACTTGTGATTATTTTTGCGACAT
>JAQWLZ010000029.1 GCA_029247025.1 Alphaproteobacteria bacterium
TAATAGCTGGCCCAAATGTTTTTATTTGTGATGAGTGCGTAGATTTATGTACAGATATTATTAAAGAAGAAAGTAAAACTTCATTACTGAAGTCCTCAAAAGATGTTCCTAGCCCAACTGAGATATTTGATTTTTTAGACACATATGTTATTGGACAGTCTTCTGCAAAAAAAGTTTTATCTGTCGCAGTTTATAACCATTATAAAAGGTTAAATCATAAACCAACTTCAAATGACGTAGAATTAGCTAAATCAAATATTTTATTGATTGGTTCAACTGGAAGCGGGAAAACACTTCTAGCGCAAACTTTAGCTAGATTTTTAGATGTTCCATTTACTATGGCTGATGCCACAAGTCTTACAGAAGCAGGTTATGTTGGAGAAGATGTAGAAAATATTATTCTAAAACTTCTTCAAGCTTCTGATTATAATGTTGAAAGAGCTCAAAGAGGTATAGTTTATATTGATGAAATTGATAAAATAAGCAGAAAATCTGATAACCCATCAATTACCAGAGATGTTAGCGGTGAAGGGGTTCAGCAAGCTTTATTAAAAATAATGGAAGGAACAGTTGCTAGTGTTCCTCCTCAAGGAGGTAGAAAACATCCTCAACAGGATTTTTTACAAGTTGATACTACAAATATTCTTTTTATATGTGCAGGAGCTTTTGGTGGATTAGAAAAAATTATATCTAAGAGAGGAACAGCTAGTTCAATAGGGTTTAGTGCTGAATTACCTGTATTGGATAATAAAAGAAATGAGGAGCTTTTATTAAATCTAGAACCTCAAGATTTACTTCAATATGGATTAATTCCAGAGTTTATTGGTCGTTTACCAATTATTGCAACTTTAAAAGATTTAAATAAGTCGGCTTTAATAAATATTTTAACTAAGCCAAAAAATGCTCTTATAAAGCAGTATGAAAAAATGTTTGATATGGAAAATGTTAAGTTGACTTTTACTGATGATGCTTTGGATGCTATTGCAGATAGAGCTTTAATTAGAGAAACAGGTGCAAGGGGGCTAAGATCGATATTAGAAAGCACTCTTGTAGATACAATGTTTGAGCTACCAAAGCTTAATAATGTGGAAGAAGTAGTAATTAATAAAGAGGTAATAAGCTACAATAAAGACCCTTTAGTAGTTTATTCAAAAAATGATAAAAAAATTAAATCTTCTTTAATATAACTTTTATTTTATACTTGAAATTTTCAAATATATACCCAACATATATCATATGTTTAATTAATTAATTTTGGAGCATTACTTATGGTTGATGAAAACAGTTCAAATATATTACCACTTATTCCACTAAGAGATATTGTGGTTTTCCCTAGTATGGTGGCTCCTTTATTTGTTGGAAGAGATAAGTCTGTTAAAGCGCTTGAAAATGCTATGAATAGTAATAAAAAAGTTATTTTAGTAACACAAAAAGACTCCGCACATGATGATCCAGGATATAAAGATGTGTATGAAATTGGAACACTGGGAAAGATTTTACAACTTTTAAGATTGCCTGATGGTACAGTTAAAGTATTGATTGAAGGAGGAAAAAGGGTAGTTATTAAAGATTTTTGTGGAGATGAAGATTATTTGCAAGCTAGTTATGAATTAATTACAGAAAATAATAAAATTGATAGTTTAGAAGAAAAAGCTTTATTAAGAACTGCATCTAAACAATTTGAAGAATACACAAAATTAAATAAAAAAATCACTTCTGATGTTGTAAATACTATTTCTGATATTAAAGAAATATCAAAGATGTCAGATACTATTGCTTCACATTTAAATATTTCTTTATCTGAAAAGCAGGAACTATTAGAACAATTAACTGCATCAATAAGGATGGAGAAAGTATTAGAATTTATTGAAAATGACTTATCTGTTATTAAAGTAGAGAAAAAAATAAGATCTAGAGTTAAGCGTTCAATGGAAAAAACACAAAAAGAATATTATTTAAACGAACAAATGAAAGCAATTCAAAAAGAATTATCAGAAGAAGATGAAAGTAAAGATGAAATTTCTGAATTTGAAGAAAAAATTAATAAATTAAAATTAACAAAAGAAGCAAAACAAAAGGCTAAATCCGAACTTAAAAAACTCAAAGGAATGGGACCAACGTCAGCAGAGTCTTCAGTTGTAAGAAATTATTTAGATTGGTTGATTTCTATACCATGGAAAAAATACACTAGAGTTAAATATGATCTAAATGAAGCTGAAAACATATTAAATGAGGATCATTTTGGATTAGATAAAGTTAAAGATAGAATAATAGAATATTTAGCTGTGCAAAGTCGAACTAGAAAACTTAAAGGGCCAATAATTTGTCTCGTGGGTGCACCTGGAGTTGGAAAAACATCATTAGGAAAGTCACTAGCGAGAGCAACAGGTAGAAAATTTGTTAGAATTTCATTAGGGGGCGTAAGGGATGAATCTGAAATAAGAGGACATAGAAGAACTTATATAGGATCTATGCCTGGAAAAATTATTCAAAGTTTAAAAAAGGGTAAATCATCTAATCCTTTATTTTTATTAGATGAAATTGATAAAATAGGTTCTGATTGGAGAGGAGATCCTGCTTCTGCTCTTTTAGAAGTGCTAGATCCTGAGCAAAATAGTACTTTTAATGATCATTATTTAGATGTGGATTATGATTTATCTGATGTAATGTTTGTAACTACTGCTAATTCACTCAATATGCCTAGACCACTATTAGATAGAATGGAGATTATAAATTTATCTGGTTACTTAGAAAATGAAAAAATAGAAATTGCGAAAAGACATTTAATTTCAAAACAATTAGATAGAAATGGTTTACAAAAAGAGGAATGGTCCATTACAGATGAGGCTCTAGGTGATTTAATTAAATATTATACTCGAGAAGCAGGAGTAAGAGGGCTAGAGCGAGAACTTGCATCTTTATGTAGAAAAGCTATCAAAAAGATAGTTAAAGGCTTAGAAAAAACTATAGAAATTACTGCGGATAATTTAGAAGAATACGCTGGCATTAGAAAGTTTAGACATGGACTAGCTGATAAAGAAAATTTATTAGGAATTACTACAGGTTTGGCTTATACAGATTTTGGTGGTGATTTGTTATCTATTGAAGCCGTAACTATGACTGGTAAAGGTAGACAACAAATTACAGGTCAGCTTGGGGATGTTATGAAAGAATCTGTTCAAGCTGCCACTAGTTATGTTAGGTCTAGAGCTGTTGAATTTGGAATTGAACCTCCTTTATTTGAAAGAAAAGATATTCATGTTCATGTTCCTGAAGGAGCAACTCCAAAAGATGGCCCTTCTGCAGGAGCTGCTATAGCTATATCTATGATATCAGTGCTTACTAGTATTCCAGTAAGATGTGATGTAGCTATGACAGGAGAGATATCTTTAAGAGGAAGAATAATGCCTATAGGAGGACTTAAGGAAAAACTTTTAGCTGCTTCAAGAGGTGGTATAAAAAAAGTATTAATTCCTATTGATAACAAAAAAGATTTAAAAGATGTGGACGAAGAGATAAAAAGTAGTATTGAAATAGTACTAGTAACTCATTTAGATGATGTTATTGAGCATGCTTTAGAATATAAACCTTTACCAATAAAATGGGATGAAGCGGAGTTTTTAAAAAATACTCAAAATAATGGTAGTACAAGTCATGAGAACATTGTAAAACATTAATATATTTACTTTGACTTTTATTAATAATATCTATTAAATAATGTAAATACTTATATAACCAATATCAGAAGGGGGCTTTATGAATAAGAATGAATTAATAGGTGCAGTAGCATCTTCAGCAGGAATTTCAAAAACACAAGCTTCAGATGCAGTTGAGGCTGTATTTGGATCAATAAGTGGGGAATTATCATCTGGTGGCGAAGTGCGTTTAGTAGGCTTTGGCACATTTATGGTTGCAAATAGAAAAGCTACTACTGGTAGAAATCCTAGAACAGGTGAAACTATTCAGATAGCTGCCTCAAAACAACCTAAGTTTCGTCCAGGAAAAAGCTTAAAAGAATCAGTTAACAAATAAGAAAGTCTCTTATTAAGATTGCCGACTTTTAATTTAGAAGTCGGCAATTCTATATTAATACATATAAAGGGCGATTAGCTCAGCTGGGAGAGCGACTCGTTTACACCGAGTAGGTCGGCGGTTCGATCCCGTCATCGCCCACCATTATTTTTTTATTAATAAGGTTGTATATAAGTGAACGAATATATATACAGTATAGTATCTAGGGGATGTAGCTCAGTTTGGTTAGAGCGCCGGCCTGTCACGCCGGAGGCCGCGGGTTCGAGTCCCGTCATTCCCGCCACTTACTTTTCATGATATAAATTAATAAAGCTACTTTTTAATTAAATTGAATGCCTTGTATATTGCATTTTTCATATTGACTTCTTTTGCTATACCTACTCCCGCAATATCATAAGCAGTTCCATGGTCAACAGAAGTCCTAATTAATGGAAGTCCTACAGTAATATTTATTCCTTCATCTATTCCCATAAATTTTACTGGTCCATGACCTTGGTCATGATACATAGCTACAATTAAGTCAAATTTTTTAAGACCAGCCTGATAAAATAAACTATCGGTAGGAAGAGGACCCTTAATATTCCAATTAAAACTTAAGGCTTTATTAATAGCTGGTAATATTTTAATTTCTTCTTCATTATTTCCAAATAAGCCTTCCTCACCAGCATGAGGATTTATCGCACATACTCCAATTTTTGGCTCTTTATTAATTAGTTTTTTCGTAATATTTCTACCTCTTTCTATAGTTCTAAAAACTAAATCTGAACTAATATTTTTTATAGCTTCAATTAGTCCTAGATGTGCTGTAACATGAATTACGTTTATTTTTGGGGTAGAAAGCATTAATGATACTTCTTTTGTGTTAGTTAAGTGCGCTAAAAGTTCAGTATGTCCTGGAAAACTATATCCTGCCATTTGGAGAGCTTTTTTACTTATAGGAGCTGTACAAATAGCATCAATTTTGCCCATTAAAGCTAAATTTACGGCTTCACATATATATTGATAGGATGCCTCACCATATATATCTGAATTAAAACCGTATTTTACATTATTTATTTTATTGCCAACATTTAAACAATTAATAATATTCATACTACTAGTATTTATATCCTCTATAGAGGTGCATATATTTATGTCTAAATTTAAATTATATTTTTTTATTTCTTGTTCTAGGCAATTAGAGTCACCAATTACTAATAATACAAAACTACCATATAGTTTATCATCAATTAATGACTTAACTATAATTTCAGGACCTATACCAGCTGGGTCTCCCATTGTAATACCTATTATTGGTAATGACATAAGTTTTCCAATTAAAATGTTAATTAATTATTTTATTTCTAACAAAAACAAATTTAGATGTATATAATATACTATTTGTAACTAGTATTAGTTTACATTTATTAAAGTATTAATTATATATATATTAATTATAATAATTTTTATAAGCATGTTTAATAATTATTATTAAAAACAATTAGTTAAAATATATAGTTAATTACTATATTTAGATTATTGGAGTTTTTATATGAAATTAATTCAGTTAATTATCTTTTTAAGTTTTTGCTTAAGTGCATCTTCTTCTCAGGCAGGCATTACAGGAACTCCAACTCCAAAATCAGCACAAACTGCTGCAACTGATGATGATAAACACAATGATGCAGATGAAGAGAGTAAATCAAACGATCATCATGACCACTAAAATTTAAATTTTATAATATCAATATATAGAAGGATATATTATTGTCTGTTAGTTATGAAGACGTAATTAATGCATATGCGTTAATTAAAAAGCATATTATTAATACTGAATCTCATTATTCTAATATTTTAAGTGAAATAACTGGCTGCAAAGTTTTTGTTAAGTATGAAAACAAACAACATACAGGTTCTTTCAAAGTTAGGGGTGCGCTTAATAAATTATTATCTTTAAATGATGAAGATAAAAAAAATGGCATAATAGCAATGTCTGCAGGTAATCATTCTCAAGGAGTAGCTTATAGTGCAAAGATGCTTGGAATTAAATCCACTATAGTAATGCCTGATAATACTCCTTTTGATAAAATAAGAAAAACTAGTGATTTAGAAGCCGAAGTTATTATCCATGGAGAAACATTAAATGATGCTGAAAAATACGTGGATAGTTTAGTAAAGAAAAGTAATTTGACTAAAATACATCCATTTAATGATGAGCTTATATTAGCTGGTCAAGGCACCATAGCTCTAGAATTCATAAAAGAACATCCAGATATTGATACATTATTAGTTCCAGTAGGAGGTGGAGGTTTAATTGCAGGTTGCTCTCTTATTGCTAAATATTTAAATAAAGATATTGATGTTATAGGTATTGAGACAGAATTATTTCCAGCACTATATAATATTTATAATAATACTGATTATGTTTGCGGTGGTTCTACATTAGCTGAGGGTATAGCTGTTTCTCATATTGGTGATATACCATTAAATATTATTAAAAATAATATAGCTGAAGTACTAAAAATTTCCGAAAGTTCAATCGAAGAAGCAGTTTCAATGTTTTTATTAAAAGATAAGGTGGTTTCAGAGGGAGCTGGTGCTTCTGGTTTAGCAGCTATTTTAGAAAATAAAGAGAAGTTTAAAGATAGAAATGTTGGTATCCTACTTTGTGGAGGGAATATTGATCCCAGAGTACTTTCATCAATATTAATGAGAGATTTGGTTCGTAAAGGGCAAATCATAACTCTATCCATAGCTATGGCAGATAAACCTGGTCAATTAGGAGCTATTTCTAAATTATGTGCAGAAGAAAAAGTTAATATCTTAGGAGTTGAACATAGTCGTTTTGCTCTTGATTTGTCAGTTAGCTCTGCTCGACTTGATATAACTTTAGAAACAAGAAATAATAATCATGCAAAAAATATTATTAAAAAGATAGAATTATTAGGTTTTTCTGTCATTGTTACAAATACTAAATAATTTATGGAGTTAAATAATTGAGTAATTTAGCAGACAAATATCCTAGAATATCTGATATGAAAGAGCGGGCTATAAAAAGAATGCCACATTTTGCCGCAGAATATTTATTTTCAGGAACTGGGTATGATAGAGCTATGGATCATAATCAGGAAATTTTAAAAAATATATTTTTGACACCTAGGTATCTTAAGGGGACAGTGAAAGCGGACTTAAAAACAAAGCTTTTTAATAGAACTTATGATGCTCCTTTTGGAGTTGCTCCTGTTGGTATGACAAGTTTGATTTGGCCAGGTGCAGAAGTAACTTTAGCAAAGTTAGCTAATAAGATTAATATACCTTATACGCTATCAACTGTCGCTTGTGCATCTATTGAAAAAGTTGGAATGCATTTAGATAAAAATGGTTGGTTTCAGCTTTACCCTCCAAAAGATAAAAACATAAGAGATGATTTACTTAAAAGAGCAAATGATAGTGGATATGAAGTTTTAGTTATAACGTCTGATATACCGGCTTCAAG
>JAQWLZ010000033.1 GCA_029247025.1 Alphaproteobacteria bacterium
AGTTGTTATTCTAGAACCTTCAGCGTCACCTAATTCTACTTGACAAGAACGCACTGCTTCACCATCTAGGTGCACAGTACATGCTCCACATAGTCCCATGCCGCAGCCAAATTTAGTACCAGTTAAACGCAAATGTTCGCGAACAACCCATAGTAATCTTGTATCTGCTGGCGCATCAACTACATGTTTAAGTCCGTTGATATTCAATACAGCCATATTACCTCCACTGTGTGAACGTTAAATTATAGGTATTAGAAAGAAACTGGCTACTAACCTAGACTATATATTAGTCATCCCTCCCTAAATCCCCTCGTAAAGCTAAATTTAGCGCATAGTATAAGCCAGGGCAAGTACTTTTTTTATTTTATTTGACCGATATATATACAATAATATTACGAAATTTATTAGACACACCTTCCACCATCTACCTCTAACATAACTCCTGTTATGAAGTCCGCTTCATCTGAGGCAAGATATAGGGCTGCATTCGCCATATCTCTTGGTTTACATAAACGTCCTAATGGAACCGTAGATACAAACCTAGTATAAGATTCGTCTTTAAGACCATCACCCAAAAACCCATCTAGCATAGCAGTATCTCCAGCAACTGGGCAAAGACCATTTACCCTTATATTATCTGGAGCTAACTCAAGTGATAAACCTTTAGTCATAGTAACTAATGATCCTTTTGTAGCATTGTAAGCAGTCAAACCAGGTCTAGGCCTTATTGCTGCAGTTGATACAGTATTAATAATTACACCTGGTGACTTTTGTTTTCTAAAAATAGGCACTGAATGAACTGCTCCCAAATAAACTGATTTAACATTTATATTAAAAAGAGTATCAAATTCTTCTTCTGAAGTTTCTATTAATGGGGTTGGTCGCATGCCAATTGCAGCATTTTGAATTAAAATATCTAATTTTCCAAAAGCTTCACAGCTACGATCAATCATTTCTTTTGTTTGCTGACTATCTGAAACATCAACTCTGCAGGCAATAGCATTGCCACCATCTTTATTTATCTCAGAAGCTACTTTTTCAGCACCTTCAATATTGATATCTGCAACTAGAACATGAGCGCCCTCTTTTGCAAACCTTTTTACTATGCCTTTTCCAAAACCTGAAGCTCCTCCCGTAACTATTGCTACTTTATTTTTTAATCTCATTTCTAATTCCCCTTGCGCTAAAATTAATTATTTTTATTTATTGTTTTTATATAGTAAAAGTATTATTCCGATACAAATTATTTAAAAATAAAAGCAAAGATTAAAAATGTTTACAATTATTAAATCGTCGATCGTCTCATCTATAATTTTACTTAGCTTCAATATTTCATATGCTAATAACTTGGACTGTAAAAATGAAGGAAATGATGTAGTATGCAACTATATTATCAGTATTGAAAAAAATAATGCTTCTGACTTAGGAACATATAATATCAATATCAATATAATTAAAATAAAAGAGATACCGGGAATCTTTAATTCTGATATGTCAATTAATGCAGGGTTATGTAGTGAATCACTTGAAACAAGAGTTAAAGAAAAAATCCAAATTGCTCAATCTTTAAAAAACCAATCATATAATTTCCCACTTTATCTTCACAAAAAAAGGATAGTAGCTGACTTTTGTGTAGAGCTATTAATAGATAATTGTATTGACACTTGTGGTGACGTTATTAGTTTGGAAGCAATTCTTTCACCTATTATGCAAATGCAACAAAGATAAAGATTTTTAAATATGGAGAATATAAATGAAAAAAATAAATAAATACTCTAGAAGAAAATTTTTGAAAACCACCTCAGCTGTTGCTGCGGCAATAACTATTAATTCTGGCTTTCCAGCTATATTACGAGCTGATAATAATATAAAAATTGGTGTACCAACAATATTATCTGGCAGGGTCGCTCAATTAGGAATATCAGTTAGTAATGCATTAAAGATGGCTGTAAATAATTTTAATAATGCAGGTGGACTGGATGGAAGAAATATAGAACTTATAATTAGAGATAGTAGAGCAAAACCTGATGAGGCTGCTAGAGTATGTAGAAATTTTATTAATTCCGATAAAGTAGACGCTATTATTAATGCTGAAGCATCTGGCGCATCTTTTGCCGTGCAAGAAGTGGTAAGAGAAAGTGGAACTCTATGTCTTCACACAGTTTCCGAAACTTCTAGGTTAACTGCTGATCCTTCCATTAGAACATGGAATGCATTTAGATTTTCTAGACAAGGCATTCATGACGCTGTTGGGAGCGCAAGTTATGCAGCAACTGTTATCAAAGAAAAAGGATTAAAAACATGGATGTCAGTAAACCCTGATTATGCATACGGAAGGGATAGTGATGATACTTTTTTTTGGGCTTTAGAAAAATTTGCTCCAGGTTTTAAAATACTTGGAAAGGGTTGGCCTAAAATATTCCAACCTGATTACACTGAAGTTATCACTCAAATTGCGAGAGAAAAGCCAGATGCAATTTATACAAGTTTATGGGGAGGAGATTTAGTTTCATTCATAGATCAAGCTGCGTTGTATGGAATATTTAAAAATACTCAGCTTTTTGCAATAAATCTCGCTGACTATACAACTATGAGCGCTGTTAAAAACCTGCCCGAAGGTTTACATTCAGCTACTAGATATGTAGCGGCTTGGCCTAATACGGAGAGCAATAGAAATTATGACAAATCTTATACAGATTTATATGGTGATCACCCTACTAATTGGTCTTGGGAAGCATCAGTCGGAATCGACTATTTGATAAGTGCTATAAAAGAAATAGGTAGTACAGATAACAAAAAAATTGCAGAATACATGAAAGGGAAGCAAAAAGAATCTTTTATGGGGGTTGGAGAAGGTAATACCGTAAAAATAAGAGAAAGTGATCAAACTATAGTAGACTATTCAATAGGATGGGGCACTACTGTACAGCAAGACCCTTATATGAATAATATTCAAGCCGCTAACTGGAGTACAATAGAAGCACTTGAAAATGAATGGTTAACTGACAAAGGTTGGTTGTAAAAAAATAATATTAATAAAAAGGCTATATCATGGAAATTTTTGCTCTCTTTGATTGCATAATTACTCCAGCTTGTTTGATTTCACAAACGGCTGGAGGACTTAAAATAGGAATGTTATTATTTTTAGTTGCATCCGGTTTAACTTTAGTATTTGGAGTGCTTGGTGTAATTAATTTTGCGCATGGCGCACTATATATGTTAGGAGCGTATTTTTCATGGCAAGTAATGTCTATAACAGGTCATTTTGGATTAGCTGTAATAAGCGGAGCAATTGGCGTTGGAATTTTTGGGCTAATATTTGAGAGACTGCTTATTAACAAAGTATATAATTCTGATCTACTTGTTCAAATACTGCTATGTTATTCTGTTATATTGATACTAGATGACTTAGTTATGATCATCTGGGGCGATGAATTTTTATCAGGAATAGGAGTTCCTGAAGTTTTTCAAGTTCCTCCTCTATTTATTTTTGACGCAATAATCCCACCTTTTCATATTGCAATTATTGTAATTAGTATGATTGTAGCTTTATTGCTTTGGATAATCATGACTAAAACTAAATTTGGAAAATTAGTAAGAGCAACTGCAGTTAACCCCAGAATGCTTGAAGCACTTGGTATAAATACAAACGTTATTAAAGCTGGAGTTTTTATGCTAGGAAGTTTTTTAGCAGGTTTAGGAGGAGCTCTTGCAGCTAGTCTTGGCAGTGTAGTTTCTGGTATGGGCAATTCTATAATAATTGAATCATTTATAGTTACGGTTATAGGCGGAATGGGATCAATAAGCGGCGCTTTTTTAGCCTCTATTATCATAGGAATGGCTCGATCTTTCGGTGCAGTAGCTATGCCATTATTCACAGATGGCATAATGTTTTTGATTATGGTTCTTGTACTTGTAATGAAGCCTGAAGGCCTTATGGGAAAGAAAAAATAATGGGTTTTTTAAAAAAAGATAACTTTGAAAGAGACGCTTTTATTGGTCTAATTGTATGGATATTTTTACTTATATTTTACTTTGTTATTCCATCTCCAGGTATACATGATATTATTCAAAAAGTTTTTATACTAGGCCTTTTTGCAATGTCTTTAAATATTTTGATAGGATATTTAGGTCTTGTAGCATTTGGTCATGCAACATTTTTTGCTGCTGGAGCATATACATTAGGATTATTCTTACAATCAAGTATTGTAAATAACTTAGGAAGTCTATCTATTCCAGCTGCTATAATTTCTGCAATATTTATATCAACTGTATTAGCTGCATTTATTGGTGCTATTTGCATAAGACTTAAAGATATATACTTTTCATTTCTCACGCTAGCATTTCAAATGTTAATTTATAGTATTATTCTAGCTTTAGTTTCTATTACTGGAGGCGATCAAGGTCTAATGGGAGGATTTCCCAAACCTCCATTCTTAGGAATAGATCTGGGTAAACCTTTTGATTTTTATGCATTTACTATTTTTATATCAATAATAACTATAGTTTTGCTGAGGCAATTAATAGAATCTCCATTTGGTTATGGTTTAAGAATGATAAGAGATAATCCAGACAGGCCTGCAGCACTTGGTTTTAATAACCAAAGACATAAACTAATTGCATTTATTATTGCAGGCTCAATAGCAGGACTTGCTGGCTCCCTCCAAGCGTTGCTCGATGTAGGTGCATATCCGGAATGGGCTTTTTGGGCTAAGTCTGCGGAACCTTTATTTATGATTCTACTTGGTGGAATGCATTCCTTTTTAGGTCCTCTTATGGGGGCATTTATATTTGAAATTTTAAATGATTTTGTAACAGCTAATACAAGATACTATGGATTAGTACTTGGATTAGTTATTTTAAGTTTTGTATTAGGTTTAAGAAGAGGGCTGTTAGATTGGCTTCTCATTAAATTTTATAGAAAGTAATATATTATGTTAAAAATTAGTGGAATTAGTAAAAGCTTTGGAGGTATAAAAGCAACAGATAATGTTTCTATTGAGCTTAAACCTAATTCTATAAATGCTCTAATTGGCCCAAATGGTGCAGGTAAAACAACTATATTTAATTTAATTACAGGTAAAATTAGTGTTGACGACGGCGAAATATTTATAGGCAATAATAATATTACAAATTTAAAAGAAACAGAAATTACACATATCGGGATCGCTAGGGCATTCCAAATAACAAATATATTTTCTACTTTAAGCGTAAAAGAATCAATTAAAATGGCATTATTAGCAAAAATACATGGATTAAATAACATGTGGGATAGATTTTCTTCACATTCAGTTAATGAAGAAGCCAATAATATTGCTGAGCTTACTGGCTTAAAGAAAGTTTATAATACAATAAGTTCAGAATTAAGTCATGGAGATCAAAAACTATTAGATATAGCATTAGCATTGGCACTTAAACCAAAAGTTTTATTATTAGATGAACCCACCGCTGGAATGGGTCCAGAGGAAAGATGGGAAATGATCAAGAGAATTAAAGAACTTTGGCAAAAAACTAAAATGACCGTTCTTTTTATAGAACATGATATGGATATCGTTTTTGATATAGCGCAAACTATTTTTGTATTACAACAAGGGTCTGTAATTGCTAAAGGAACACCTAAAGAAATTAAAAAGAATCAAGATGTTATTAAGGCTTATCTTGGCGGAGGAAAAAAATAATGGATTTATTAGAAACCAAAAGTATTAATGCTTTCTATGGGAATAGCCAAGTTCTTTTTGAAATGAATTTAAATATTAAAAAAAATAATATTATAGCTTTACTTGGAAGAAATGGTGCAGGGAAAAGCTCTACTTTCAAAGCCATTACAGGATTAATAAATGTTAAATCAGGCTCTATAAAACTTAAGGGCGAAGAGTTAATAAAACAATCTACAAGTAAAAGAGCTTTAGCTGGCATTGGTTATGTGCCAGAAGATAGACAAGTTTTTCCGGAACACACTGTTGAGGAAAATATTGAACTTGGAAAAAAAAAGAATTTAAACGGCATAGATAATTGGCCAATTGATAAAATTTGGGAAACTTTTCCTATATTAGTAAAATTAAAGAATAGATTAGCTGGTCAACTTTCGGGAGGAGAACAACAGATGCTATCCATAGCTAGAACTTTAGTTGGTAATCCAGAAATTCTTTTATTAGATGAACCATCTGAAGGCCTTGCTCCAATTATAGTTGAAGACATAGCTAAAATACTAGAAAATTTAAAGAAGCTTGGCGTAACTATTCTTTTAGCTGAGCAAAACATGCACTTTTGTATGGAAGTGGCCAAAGAAGCAATTATCATAGATAAAGGTAAGGCTGTTTGGACTGGGTCTTTAAATGATTTACAAAAAGATACTAAAACAAGAGATAAATATTTAGCTATTTAATAAAAACTACCGAGAAAGTTTTTTCATAGCAGCTTCGATACCACTTAAATTTAATTCATACATTCTTTCATCAAATATTTCTCTTATCATTTTATTTGATGCAGAAGAATTCCATATTTTCTTATTTTCCGGGTTTAGCCAGGCTACTGAGTCAAAATGAGAAGTTATTCTATCTAACCATGTAGCCCCTGATTCTTCATTCCAATGTTCAATTGACCCACCTGCATAAGCTACTTCATATGGGCTCATTGATGCATCACCTACAAATAACACTCTATAATCACTTCCATACTTTCTTATAATATCCCAAGTAGAAACTATATCCTCAGAAGAACGAGGATTATTTTTCCATAGAATTTCGTATGGGCAATTATGAAAATAAAAGTGCTCCAAATCTTTAAATTCACTTTTTGATGCAGAAAATAATTCTTCGCAAGCTTCTATATAAGGGTCCATAGAACCTCCTACATCTAAAAATAATAATAACTTTACCCTATTTTTTCTTTCAGGCACCATTTTGACGTCTAAATATCCGCCATTATTAGCTGTAGCAGATATTGTCCCATTTAGGTCAAATTCGTCGGGAGTGCCAGTTCGTGCAAAGTGTCTTAATCTTCTTACTGCTACTCTAATATCTCTAATACCTAATGTTTTTTTATCATCAAAATTTGTCCATAACCTTTTTTCCCAGACTTTTACAGCCTTGCCTTGTCTTTTACCTTCATTTCCAATTCTTATTCCTTCAGGATTATATCCTCCAGAACCAAATGGAGAAGTGCCACCTGTGCCTACCCATTTGTTTCCACCTTGATGTCTTTTCTTTTGCTCTTTAAGGCGTTCTTTTAAAGTTTCTAATAGCTTATCCCATCCACCTAAAGATTCTATTTTTTCTTTATCTTCTTTAGTAAGGTTTTTTTGTAGAGCATTTTTAACCCATTCTTCAGGAATATTATTTAGTATCTCTCCACCCTTTTTAAGTGCCCCCTCAAAAAACTCAGAAAAAGTTCTATCAAATCTATCATAGTGTCTTTCATCTTTTACTAGTGATGCTCTTGCAAAATGATAAAATGAATTAGTATTAAGATTGGCAATACCCTTATCTAAGCCAGCTAAAAAATCTAAATACTCTCTGATTGATACTGGAACGCCTGCTTCTTTAAGCTGATGCAAAAAACTTATAAACAATAATTTTCCTATATTTAGTCAGATCTTTTTACTCTTTTTTCACAATCTTCAGGAAATTCCCAGCTTTCTATTTCAGGAGAACATTCTCCTGAAGTACCTTTAACCCTAAAGCAAGCATAAGTTACTAAATCTACAGTAGCTGTTTTTTCATCAAACGAACATACATCTTTAACTTCGATATTCTGAATTAATGCTTCAACTTCATTAGTTTTAATACATCTTCCCCTTCTTGGGTCTACCCATTGCATTGAATGACCAACAATCATTGCTACAGGGTCTTTTCCAACATTTGTAACACATATTTCTTTTCCAAAAGCATTTGAAAAATACCCAAAAAATACAATAGTAAATACAATCAATTTACTAAAAAAATTATAGTTAAAGTTATTACTCATTATATTTACTCCTATTTTTAGTTATTATCTCGTCTCGCCATAAAGGCAAGTCTCTCAAACATATGAACATCTGCTTCATTTTTCAAAAGTGCTCCATACAAAGGAGGTAATGCGTTCTTAGAGTCTTTTTCTCTTAATAACTCAGGAGGCACATCTTCAGCCAGTAATAATTTTATCCAATCTAATAATTCTGATGTAGATGGTTTCTTCTTAATTCCTGGTACCTCTCTGACTTCAAAAAATGATTTTAAAGCAGAATCTATCAAATTCTTTTTAATTTTAGGAAAGTGTACTTCAATAATAGATTTCATAGTTTCTTCATCTGGAAACCTAATGTAATGAAAAAAACATCTTCTTAAAAAAGCATCTGGTAAATCTTTCTCATTATTTGAAGTTATAATGACTATTGGTCTTTTTTTTGCAACTACATTTTGCTTGGTCTCGTATACATAAAATTCCATTTTATCTAATTCCAAAAGTAAGTCATTAGGAAATTCTATATCTGCCTTATCAACTTCATCAATTAGTAATACAGGTTTTTCTACAGCCTCAAAAGCATCCCATAAAACTCCTCTTTTAATATAATTATTAATATCTTCTACCCTAGCGTCTCCTAACTGTGAATCTCTTAATCTAGAGACAGCATCATATTCATATAAGCCTTGTTGTGCTTTGGTAGTAGATTTTACATGCCACCTTATCAATGACTTGCCTAATGAATTAGCAACTTCTTCAGCAAGCATTGTCTTACCTGTGCCAGGTTCACCCTTTATTAATAGTGGTCTTTCTAGAGTAATCGCTGCATTTACAGCTAGCGCTAATTCATCTGTAGCAACATACTTATCAGTTCCAGAAAAAAAGTCTTTCAACGCAGCCTCCTTAAATAATAAAAATATATTTACAATATATATAATTGCACAAATAATATATAGTTAATTCAAGAAGAATTAAAAGTTATTAATTACATTTGCGATTGCAACCAGTTTTCTCTTCCAATTTTATTAGCTAATTCTAACTGAGTTTCTAGCCAATCATAATGCTCTTCTTCGGAATCAAGTATTTGTCTTAATATATCTCTGCTAACAAAATCAGAGACCTTTTCACAATATTTAATGGCTTCTTTTAGATCAGGTATTGCTTTTACTTCTATTTGAAAATCACATTTTAAACATTCTATCGGATCTTCACCAATCATAATCTTATGCATTTCCTGTACATTGGGTATGCCATCTAAAAATAAAATTCGTTCAATAAGTTGATCAGCATGTTTCATCTCATCTATTGATTCTTCATATTCTTTTGAACCAAGTTTTTCATAACCCCAGTCTTTAAACATTCTTGAATGAAGAAAATATTGGTTTATGGCTGTTAACTCATTTGTTAAAATTGTATTAAAGTGTTTAATGACTTCTTTATCGCCCTTCATTAGATCCTCCTAAGTAAAATTTATAATTTATAATATGGATAAATATTAATAATAATCAAGAAAAATTGTTTAAAATCAAGTACTTGAGAGGCATTCTCATTCGCAAAATAGTATTTAATTTAACTCTAAATAAAACATTATTTTTAAAAGAAAAAATACTGGAAGTGGTTAAATTTTATGCGTTTACAGGAAAAAAATTATAATCTTTAATATTTTGATTATTGATAGAATCTGATTCATTCTGTTCTTTTAGAAGATTATCGATAGTTTTTAAACACTTGCCACACTGCATACTACAGCCAAGCTTTTTATATACTTGACCAGATTTAGATACACCTTGATCTCTTACTTTTTTTACATCTTTACATGTGAATGCGTTGCATATACAAACGTACATATGTTCTCCTATCCCAATAAGTATATTAAATTATAAATGATAATGAAAGTCAATCGCAAATTAAAAAATTAAAAATATATTACTTAAAAATATATTATTTTTTTGCTAGAATTAATAAAAATTAATTTCTTAAAGAGAATAAAATGAAAAAAAGACTATCAGTAAGAGATATTAGAAAAAAAAAAATAATTGAACATAGTCAAGAACCTATTGTATCTCTTGTCTGTTATACAGCACAAATGGCAAGATTAATTAATAACCAAGTAGATATCATTCTTGTAGGCGACAGTTTAGGGATGACTATTTATGGGCATGAAAACACACTATCCGTAACATTAGATATGATGATAAATCATGGTGCAGCTGTAGTGAGGTCAACGGATAAACCTCATATAGTTGTAGATATGCCATTTGGAAGTTATGAAGAATCACCTGAAGTTGCATTTAGATCTGCTAGTAAAATAATGAGAGAAACAGGAGCTCAATCAGTAAAATTAGAGGGTGGTGAAGAATTTGCTGAAACAATATATTTTCTCAATCAGAGAGGCATACCGGTAATGGGTCATATAGGCCTAATGCCTCAGAGAATTCAAACATTAGGAGGTTTTTTTACTCAAGGTAAGACAGAAAAGGAATCAATTAAACTAATGAATGATGCAAAATCTATATCTCAAGCTGGAGCATTCTCAATGGTAATTGAGGCCATTCCTGAAGAAGTTGCTACAGATATTACCAAAAAGATAGATGTTCCTACTATTGGAATAGGTGCAGGAAGAAATTGTGATGGGCAAATTCTAGTTTCTCATGATATTTTAAATTTATTTGGAGCTTTTACTCCAAAATTTGTAAAAAAATATGGTAACGTTGATGAAAATATAGTTAAAGCTGTCAAAGACTATTCTCAAGAAGTAAAAAATAAGAAATTTCCCACTCCTGATAATATTTTTACTATTAAAAAGTAATAAATTACTCTAAATTCCTTCAACTAAAACTGAAGAGTTATTGCCAGCTTGCAGTCTTAATTCTTTTATTGGGGCATAATCCTCGGATGTATAAAAGTCATCAGCAGATTTTCTATCTGGAAATTCTAATATAACTATTCTATGTTTAAAATAATCACCTTCAATTATTTTTGTCTCTCCACCTCTTACTAAATATTTACCGTTATATTTTTCTACTATTGCAGGAACTTGTTCTCTATATTTTGCCATTAGATCAGGATTAGTAACTTCTATATGTGCAATTAAATAGGTTTTCATTATCTCTCCTTTAAAAAGTAATTTAAAAGATAATTGTATTTGATCATCTTGAACTTAGCAAGAGGTCTTTGACTTTATGCTCAACCATTTTAACAGTTAAAGTGTCCATTAATGTTGACGAAGTCCTATGGTTAAAATCAGGAATATTCATTAATTCTTTTGGGCTTTGAGGAGTTCTTACAAATAGAGCATTTTTTCCTGTAGGAGAATATAATTTATCGTCTGTTGGACCAAATAAACCCAAAGTTGGAATACCTGTTGCTGCAGATAAGTGCATTAAACCTGAGTCGTTGCCTATAAAAATTCTTGATAATGAAAATATTGCAGCAGTTGGTAAAATAGGCTGACCTACTAAATTGATAGGGTCAATATCAATTAACTTTTTATATAAGTCTTCTCCTACTTTTTCCTCACCAGGTCCCCCAACTAAAATAACTTTACCGTCTTTTAGTTCTTCAAAATTTAAAATTCTTCTTATTAATGAAACAAAATTATTACTTGGCCAAACTTTTGCTGGCCAATTTGCAGTTGCACCTATAGCAATAAATGGTCCCGTATTATTATTTAAATAATTTTTTGCTTCTAAGAGGGATGTTTTACTTATCCAAACTTTAGGAATTGGCAATCTTCCTGATGGATTTAATTTAGCCAATCTATCTATACGATGCATTTTATCTCCACTGGAGTTTAAAACTATTCGTTTTTTAGCTCTTACTAACCATATAATTGGAGTACTTCTTAAGTCACAAATAATATCCCAACGGTTTAAACGTATTTTTTTCCATATATCTAACCAATGCATACTATATTTTTTTTTATTTATTTTAATTATATTCTCAACAAATGGACAATCTTCAAACACAGGAGCAGCAACTTTACCGCATACTATAGTTACTTTTGCATTATAATAGCTGCTTAATTCATTTAGCAACCCTGTAGACATAACAGCATCGCCTAAACGAGTATTTCCTATAAACAATAATTTATTCATACTATTGCCCAACTAGCTTCTAAATACTTGTATAAATTCTTCTGCTACCATTTCCCATTTTCTTCCTTGTTTTAAATTTTGAAACTCTTTATTAACATTTTTAAAGTAAGTTAAGTCACTCAAAAATTTTATTATATATTCTGAAAATAATTTATCATTGTCAGCTATAAAACCGGTTTTTCCATTATAAATTTTTTCTGGTGCTGACCCTAAAGGTCTAACTATAGCTGGCATTCCTAAAGCTTGCGTCTCCGCAAGAGAAAAAGAAGAAACTTCAAATTTATGAGATGAATATAAATGAACACGTATATCTTTTATTTCTTCAATAAATACTTTGTCTACTTTAGGAGCATTTACTTTTATATTATAAGATAAATTTTGTTCTACTTTTTTGACAATTGAATCATAAACATCAGGAACAGCTTCACCTAACAAAGCTTTGTGAATAATATTTGAATAAATATGTAATTCTGCCCAAGGAAGTTTAGTGTGTATATATTTGATCCAAACATCTAATATCCAATCTAAACCCATTAATGGGTGGGTCGTTACTAATGCTTTTGGAGTAACAGAAGGAAATAAACCCACATTATCAATAAAATAAGAGCTTTGACCAGAAGGAATTATAGTAGCATCTAATGATTTTAAACCTTCAGGAATTGTATTTACATGATTTTCTCCTTGAATAATCAGTATAGGTTTATGATTCATTACTAACGAAAAATTTTCTGGTCTAGCCAATTTAAGTCCTGAACTTGTTAACCATAATAATTTTTTATCTTTTGATGGAATAAGATTTAATAATTTGGGATCATTATGAACTATCCACACATCTGAGTGATTAGCATCAAAATTATCAATTGTTTTCCAACTGACATTATTAATTACAACAGACTTAAAGCAATTATTGTAAATTCTAACTGTATGGCCTATATTAGTTAATGCCTCTGATAGCAAAATTATAGATTTTATTGAGCCATCAAGTGGTTTATTATGAATGGTAGAACCATCATATTTATGGTTTTTATCTAAAATAGTAATTAACATATAATGGGTGTACGAAGGTAATTAAATGATTGCAAGTATTTTTATAAAACTTAAAGAGAACAAAAAAGTAAATGAGTGAAAATTTAAAAATAATCAAATTAAAAAATAGAACTTTACTAGAATTAGAGGGAGATAATAGTAGAGAATTTTTACAATCTTTAGTAACAAATGACATTAATTTAATTTCTAAAGAAAAATCTATTTATTCCGCTTTATTATCTCCACAAGGAAAATACCTATATGATTTTTTTATTTTTAAGAATACTAATAATAATATAATGATTGATTGCGAGAAAAATGATCATGAGGAACTCATTCAGAAATTAAATATATATAAATTGAGAAGTAAAATAGAAATCAGAGTAAATGATAAAACTGATATTTACAGCATATATGGACAAGACTTAAATACGCTAATATCAAATTTAAAAATAAAGTATAAAGAAGGTTTTACAAAAGAAGTTACTGATAATTTATTTTTTATAGATCCACGTAATAAAAATTTGGGAATAAGAAACTATACAAGTAAATTAATGAAGAAATTTAGTATAATACCTGCTGGAATTTTATCTGATTGGCACTACGTTAGAATAAAAAATAATATACCCTATCCCTATTATGATTTGGATAAAGAAAAAAGCTTTATAATTGAAAATAATTTTGAAAAAATAAATGCCATTGATTTCAATAAAGGCTGTTATATTGGGCAGGAAAATACAGCTAGACAAAAATATAGAGGAACTGCTAAAAGAAAATTAGTAGTAGGAAAAATTGTTGGTAAAGATATTTTAAATGGTGAAAAAGTATTATACGATAAAAAAGTAGTAGGAACTGTTAGGTCTTCAAGTAAAGAGCTTTGCCTAGTAAATATAAGAAGCGAAATATATGACAAATGTAAAAAGAATAAAACCTCTATCAAAATAAAAGAGAGCGAATTAATATTTATCTAAATTATTTATTCTTTATTCGTGCCTGCGCTGCTGCTAATCGTGCAATAGGAACTCTATAAGGCGAGCAAGACACATAATCAAGTCCTATATTATGAAAAAAATCTATAGACTTAGGATCTCCTCCATGCTCTCCGCATATACCTAACTTAACATTCTTATTTGATTTTAATCCATCTTTTACTGCATTAGATACTAACTTACCTACTCCATTTAAATCTATTGATATAAATGGGTCATTATCCAAAATATTATTGTCTATATAGTCTGGTAAAAATTTAGAACAATCATCTCTGCTTATTCCAAGTGTAGTTTGAGTTAGATCATTTGTACCAAAACTAAAAAAATCTGCGTGTGATGCAATACTATCGGCATTAAGTGCGGCCCTAGGTAACTCTACCATAGTACCTATTAAATACTTAGGTAGTTCGCCATATTCCTGTTCTATATTTTTAGCAATATTTTCAACCAAATTTTTAAAATATATAAATTCTTTTTCACTAATTATAAGTGGAATCATAATTTCTGGTTTAATTTCTATATTAAGACTTTTAGAAACCTCAATTGAAGATTCAAAAATAGATCTAACTTGCATTTCATATATCTCTGGAAATGTTACTCCTAGTCTGCAACCACGATGTCCTAACATTGGATTTTGTTCTTCCAATTGCAAAGACCTAGAACGAATATGAGTAATATCACTTCCTAATAAATCTGCTAATTCTTCTAGTTCTTCTTTTTCTTTTGGTAAAAACTCATGTAGAGGTGGATCAAGAAGTCTAATTGTAACAGGCAATTGCTTCATTAATTTAAATATTTCTATAAAATCATTTTTTTGCATAGGAAATATTTTTTCTAATGCTTTTCTTCTCTCTTCCATAGTATCAGAAAATATCATTTCTCTAACTGCTAATATTCTTTCATTATCAAAAAACATATGTTCTGTTCTACAAAGCCCTATTCCTTCTGCACCAAATTCTATTGCCGTCTTTACATCTATAGGTGTTTCTGCATTTGCTCTTACATTTAATTTTCTATATTGGTCTGCCCATTGCATTAATTCAGAAAAGTTCTTAGATAGTTCAGGCATAATAGTTGGAACTTCTCCTTTTATAACTTCTCCCAAACTTCCATCTATAGTTATAATATCTCCAGAATTTACTACCATATCTCCAACAGAAAACTTATTATTTTCATGATCTATTAAAATATCACCTGCTCCTGCAACACATGCTCTTCCCATACCCCTTGCTACAACAGCAGCATGACTTGTCATACCTCCTCTACTTGTCAATATTCCTCTGGCCGCATGCATACCATGAATATCCTCAGGACTAGTTTCCATCCTAACTAATATAACTTCTTCGCCATTTTTAGACATCTCAACAGCTTTTTCAGAATTAAATACAACTCTTCCTGATGCTGCACCTGGTGATGCCGGCAAACCTCGAGAAATAATTTCTTTATCAGCATGAGGATCTAAAGTTGGATGTAGTAACTGATCTAATCCTAGTGGATCAACTCTAGATATTGCAACTTGTTTACTAATTAATCCTTCTTTTTGCATTTCTACTGCAATTTTTACAGCAGCAGTAGTTGTCCTCTTACCTGACCTTGTCTGTAATATCCATAATTTATTTTTTTGAACCGTAAATTCTATATCTTGCATATCTAAATAATGAGCTTCTAATTTTTTAAAAATATTTACTAACTCTTTATAAATTTGTGGAATGGATTCCTCCATAGATAAAGACTCTGAATTTTGCTCTTCCTTTTCTTTAATAGTTAAATTTTGAGGAGTTCTTATTCCAGCAACCACATCTTCCCCTTGAGCATTTATCAAATATTCACCATAATAACTATTTTCACCAGTGGATGGATTTCTTGTAAATGCAACACCTGTACAGCAATCATCGCCCATATTTCCAAATACCATTGCCTGAACATTTACAGCTGTTCCCCATGATTGAGGTATGTCATTTAATTTTCTGTATGTAATTGCCCTTTGATTCATCCAAGAATTAAATACCGCGCTAATAGATCCCCATAATTGTTCAATAGGATTTTGTGGAAAAATATTTCCTGTTTTTTCTTTAACTAAGGCTTTAAACTTAGTTGTAATTAATTTCCAAGAATGGGCTGAAACTTCAGTATCTAATATTATATTATCTATTTCTTTTTGGTTTTCTATAATTTCTTCAAATTCTAATGAATCTATTCCTAATACTACATCTCCATACATTTGAATAAATCTTCTGTAGCTATCAAAAGCAAATCGCTCATCTCCACTCTTATTAGCTAAAGCCTCTACTGTAATATCATTTAAACCTAAGTTTAAAACAGTATCCATCATCCCTGGCATAGAAGCTCTTGCACCAGATCTAACAGATAATAATAGAGGTGATTTAGAGTCACCAAACTTAACACCAGTAATTTTTTCTATATTTTGTAAAGCTAAATTTAACTGATCATTTAATTCTTTGGGATATTCCTGATGATTATCATAATAATAATTGCACACCTCTGTGGTTATTGTTAGTCCAGGTGGAACAGGAACCCCTATATTATTCATCTCAGCTAAATTAGCACCTTTTCCACCTAAAATATTCTTTTGACTTGCATCTCCCTCTGCAGTACCAGCTCCAAAATTATAAACCCATTTATTCATAAAAATAACCCTTTAAAAAAGCACTAAATTATATATTTATTTACCTTCGTTTTCAGCTTCAATCAATGAAAAATCTGCAAAATCTAAAAAAGAACTTCGAATCATTGATAAAAGTCTCAACCTGTTTTTTCTAATATCTTCATTATCAATATTAACTTTAACGTTCTCAAAAAAGTTTTCCAATTCTAATACAATTTCTGAAAATATTTCCATTGCCTTAATATACTCTTCACTTTCTAATAACAATTGTGTTTTATTTGAGTATTTAACATAAGATTTATATAAAACTATTTCTTCTTTTTGCTCCAGTAACGCTTCTACGGGCTTAGGTGTTATTAAAATATTATCTTTTTTTTCTTCAATACTTAATATTCTTCTAACTCTCTTTAAAATACTTAAAAAATCATTGCCTTTTGGATCTTCCATAAATTTACTTAATGCATTAATTTTACTAACATCATCCACAATATCTTCAAATTTTGAAACTCCAAATATAGCCTGAGCAGCTGATTGAGATAAACCTTGGTCTTTAAGAAAAACTCTTAATCTATCATATACAAATTCCACTGTATATTTTTGTGTTTCAGATTTAGAAAGTTTTAATTTTATATTCTGTTTTTCATATGAATCATAAGAATCATTAATTACATCAATAATAGAAACTCTAACATTTTTTTCTAAAAGAATTCTTATAATACCTAAACAAGATCTTCTTAACCCAAAAGGGTCTTTAGAACCTGTAGCTTTCATATCCATTGCTATAAAACCGACCAAACTATCTAATTTATCAGAAAATGATAATACTGCTGCCTCTGCTATTGAAGGACATTTGTCAGAAGGGCCTAAAGGAGAATATTGTTCTTTAATTGCTATAGACACCTCATTAGGTAATTTAATTGCTGAGGCATATATACTTCCTATACTACCCTGTAATTCTGGCATTTCATATACTAATTCACTGCATAAATCAGCTTTACAAAATTTAGCGGCAATTAGAGATAATTTACTTTTGGCATTAAAACTTTCTGAATATTTAGAAATAATAGATGTTATTCTTGTTACTTTTTCTTCCATAGAACCAAGAGAGCGATGAAATATTATATTTTTAAGGTTTTCAGATAATTGATCAAGACCTTTTCTAATATCATTATCAAAAAAGAATCGAGCATCAGATAATCTTGCTTTTAGAACTCTTTCATTTCCAGAAATAATTTGTAAGTTATTTTCTACTGGAATATTTGACACGCCTAAAAATTTTTTACTTAAAGATCCATTCTTATCATACAGAGGAAAATACTTTTGCTGTTTTATCATAGTAAGCTCTAAAACTTTCTCAGGAAGAGATAAAAATTCCTCATTGAAAGAACCTATAAATAAAAAAGGATATTCTACTATATTACAAACTTCTTCTAATAAATTATCTGAAGGATCAAAGTGTAATCCTATTTTTTTAGTAAGTTTTTTTCCCAATGCAAGAATAGTATCTTTTCGTTCTTGAGGATTGACTAAAACTTTCGCATTCAATAATTTTTTCTTATAATCTTCTTTATTTAAAATTCTTAAGGGTTTTGGAGCAAGATACCTATGGCCATAAGTAAGAGAATCACTCTCTATATTTTCAATTTTAAATTTTAATGGTTTACCTCCAAAAATACATAAAATATTATGTAAAGGCCTTATCCACTTTAAATTATTTGAGCCCCAACGCATGGATTTATTCCAAGGAAAAGAAACAATTATATTTTTTATTGCATCTTCTATAACTAACTCAGATTTAATTCCTTTCTTTAAGTTTTTATAAAAATAAAACTTGCCTTTCTCAGTTTCTTCTACAATTAAATCTTTTGTATGAACTTTCAATCCATTAGCAAAGCCATTAATTGCTGCACTATTTGCATCAAATCTTGGACCTCTTTTATTTATTTCTATATCTTCTGACTTTAAACCCAAACCCTCGACAAATAATGTTAATCTCATAGGACTCCAATAGACTTCAGACTTAGTAAAATTAAGCCCGACTTCTTTAAAATTATTCAGAATCATAAATTCAAATCTTTTTATTGAAGGCTCTTGTAAGCCAGCGGGTACTTCTTCAGAGAAAAGTTCTACTAATAATTCTGACATCTAAACTTTAACTTTCATATTATTTAAATGAAGCTCAGCACAAGCTTTTACCATTGCTCTGACTCTTCCAATATAGTCAGCTCTCTCATTAACACCAATTACACCACTTGCATCTATAAGATTAAATATATGACTTGCCTTAATGCATTGTTCATAAGCAGGTAAAACTAAATTATCTTCAACTAACTTGAAATTTAATTTTTCTAATTCTTCAAAATTTTTAATCAATACTTTAGGATTAGATTTTTCAAAATTATATTCCGATTGTTCTTTTTCATTTTGTAAAAATACATCTCCATATTTTACATTATCTGAATTCCAAACAAGGTCATATACATTATCTATTCCCTGAATATACATGGCTAATCTTTCTAAACCATAAGTTAGTTCGCCTGTTATAGGAAAACAATCAATGCCTCCTACTTGTTGGAAGTAAGTAAATTGTGATACTTCCATACCATTACACCAAACCTCCCATCCTAATCCCCAGGCTCCCAAAGTAGGGCTCTCCCAATCATCTTCTACAAATCGAATATCATTTTTTTTAGAATCAATACCTAGGTAATTTAAGCTCTCTAGATATAATTCTTGGATATTATCTGGAGAAGGTTTTAAAACTGTTTGAAATTGATAATAATGTTGAAGCCTATTTGGATTTAATCCATACCTGCCGTCTGTTGGTCTTCTACATGGTTGAACATATGCAGCATTCCATGGCGTTTCTCCTAGAGCTTTTAAAACAGTGGCTGGGTGGAAAGTACCAGCACCTACTTCCATATCTAAAGGTTGAAGGATAACGCACCCTTTATCAGCCCAAAAATATTGTAATTTCATAATAATTGATTGAAATGAGTTATCTTTCATTATCTTCATCTATTTCTGTATAATCAGCTTCTGTATAATTTTTTTTTGATTCTTGAACACCTTCTTTAGCATTCTTTTCTGAAGTTTTTTTACTTTTGTTATTTTCTACTTTGCCGGAAGATCTCCTTTCCAACATTTTGAATCCATACCAAACTATTAAAATGATAAAAATTAATAATAATATTTTTGGAATACTAAAACCTAACATAAAATTTTATCCTATTAAAATGGTTAAAGACCATACCTAGCAAAAGCAATCTTTTCTTCAATATAATCTATTACCTTATAATATTTTGAAGATGATAAACCAAGTCTTTGACCAAGTTTTTTTCGCCCAGAAATTTCCTTAAAAATTACCTTTTCATCAATACGTTCCCGCATGACCTGCTTTAATTCCCCAATAGAATCTGCTAATCCTATTTCGCATGCTTTCGCTCCTGAAAAAATCTTTGCTTCAAATATCCCTTCTTTATTTATTATTTCTTTATCAAGTTTATTCCCTCTTCTTTTACTAACCCATTCTTTAAATTGATTATGAATTTCTTCTTGTAAATCGGTAATAACTTTTACATCATCAGAATTTTGAGGTTGAAAAGGATCCAACATACCCTTGTTCTCTCCCTTTGAAAACACTCTTCTTTCTACTCCTATTTTTTTTATAACTTCTACAAAACCAAACCCTGCTGAGATCACCCCTATGGAACCAACTATTGAAGCGGGCATTACAAATATTTCATCTGCCGAGCACGCTAACCAATATCCACCAGAAGCAGCTACGTCTTCAACAAAAGCAAAAACAGGTATATTATTTTTACTTGATAACTCAACTATTCTCTCAGATATTAAAGCAGATTGAACAGGTGATCCTCCTGGAGAATTAATTATTAATGCAACACCTGCAATTTTTTTACCTGTAAAGGCTCTTTCTATTTGTTTTTCTAAACTCTCTAATGATAAATTACTAGACCCTGGAAATTTAGAACCACTCGCTATTACTCCATTCATTCTTATAACGTTTATAATTGGAGTATTATTTTTAAAAAATTTAGAAATAAATTTCATCAATAAGGTCCTTTTCTATCTTATTATTAACTAAGCTCTATAAAACTTTTAAAACTTAATATATTATTACAAGCCTTTGTATAACTTCCATCATTATTATGCAATATAAGTCCAGGTAGAATTTGCACACCTGATTTCACATTTTTTTTTGCTTGTATGATCATCAGCTTAGATTTTGTATTTTTTTTTGGCCATAAAGGAAATATTTTTATATCTCCCCACTTTGGATATAAAAGACTTAGAATTAAATCTAAACTTTCTGTCCTAAAAATAAAATTTAAATAACCTTTATTTTTTAATTTTTTATATGCTGCTGTAAACCATCTATTAATGTCATTTTCATATCTAGCGGAAATTTTAGAAATATCTCTAGATAATATAACTTTATTAGGAGAAAAATAGGGAGGGTTCATAATTACTCTATCATATTCATTATTATTGTTTTTCAAAAATGTACTATCATTTATATCATATTGTACTACCTCAGCACTACCATTAGCTATATCATTTTCTTTTAAATTTATTTTAACTAAATTCACTAGATCTAAATTTTTTTCTATTCCTAATATTTTTGAATTCGGAAACTTCTTAGATAAATAAATTAAAATAATTCCTGAACCAGTCCCAAACTCTATACAATTTGAATATTTATTCACTGATGATGCCAGCAATATAGAATCAGCTCCAATTCTAAAGCCTTTTTTTGGTTGGTACAATGAAATATTACCATTCAAAATATTATTTTTAGTTAGATCTAATATATTACTGGCCACAAACCACCTAACGAAGTTAATTAATAAATATAAATATATTTATTTTATATATAAACTACACTATAGAAGAAAAATGATTAATTAAATTAAAAAAAACTCTATATAATATATATTAAAAGGTTCTATCTATTAATATTGTTAATTTGGAATTTAAAAAAATTGAACTCAATTAATAAAATATATCTAAATATTGCTCAAATTCAAAAAATTGTAAGTAATGATTTAGAAAATGTTAATAATATCATTATACAAAATATAGGAAATGAAGTTCCTATGATTAGTGAATTATCTAAACATATACTTGCAGCTGGTGGAAAAAGAATACGTCCAATAATTACTTTATTAACTTCTAAATTATGTAATTATGAAGGTAAAAACCATTTATCTTTAGCAGCTTGTATAGAATTTATTCATACTGCTACATTACTTCATGATGATGTAATAGATGAGAGTAAATTAAGAAGAGGGGTCGCAACTGCAAATGATATTTTTGGAAATAAAACTAGTGTATTAGTGGGAGATTTTCTTTTTTCTAGATCATTTGAGTTGATGGTAGAAAATGGATCCAAACAAATTCTAGAAGTATTGTCGAGTGCTTCCTCTACTATAGCAAAAGGTGAAGTACTTCAACTTACTACTGTCAATGATTGTTCTACATCTAAAGAAACTTATCTAAATATCATAAATAGCAAAACAGCAAGTTTATTTGCAGCAGCAGCTGAAATTAGTGCAATACTTTCTAATAAGAATAAGTTAATTCAAAATGCTCTAATGACTTATGGTCAAAAATTAGGAATAGCTTTTCAACTTACAGATGATGCACTTGATTATATAGGTTCTGAAAACTTAGGTAAAGAAATAGGAGATGATTTTAAAGAAGGTAAAATTACTCTTCCAGTTATTATATGTATAAAAAAAGCAAATAAAGAAGAAATTTTATTTTGGAATAAGACTATTGAAAATTTAAATCAGACAGATCAAGACCTAAACACTGCACTTATATTAATGAAAAAATATAAGGCGATTGAAGAAACTTTAGCATTAGCAAATAAGTATTGCTCAGAAGCAATAAATGCACTTGAAGTTTTTCCATCATCAGAAGAAAAATTAGCTTTAGAATCTCTTGCAAAAATAGCAATAAATAGATCAAAATAGATATTTATTTTATTTAAAGTTATTATAAGAATATTAACTTAAAATATACAGGAATTTGCTGTGAATTTATTTTTTAAACATACATTATATTTATTAGTTTATGCTGTATTAATTATTAATAAGTCATATTCTGATTGGGCTACCGTTGAATTTTTACAAAATGATGGTTCAAGTATAGGAATAGCTGAAGGGGCAGATAGCTGGTTTCTCAATGCACCCGCATTTAAGTTTGATTTAAAGAACCTAGAGCCTGGTATATATAGAATAGCTCTTTATGATGGCAAATCATGTTTAGACTATGGAATTTCAGCAGAAATTAGCAACCCAAAACTAAAAAGTTGGCATACTTCAAAGTTATTAATTATAGAAGCTAATCAAGAAGGAATATTTAATACTACACTAGGCATTAAACCAGAAGTCTTTAATGAAGATTCTAGAAACTTAATATCTATTAGCAGTATTAGAGGCCATCCTTTACTAATATTTAAAATTAATAATGATGAATTAATTGCTTGTGGAGTAGTTCCTCTAAGAAATTAAATATTAAAACTATAAATTTTTTGCAGGCAATCTCCACCAACCTAAAAATTCAATAGTATTCTCTCCAGCAGTAAAAATTTGCTCCATATGTAGTCTTGCAGTACCGCTAATTCCTGAATATTTGCCGGTACCAGACATAAAATCTAATCTTCCTTCGCATCTTACATCTGTCGAAACAGTTGCTCCGCTTGAACATTCTAATTTTGCTACAATTGATTCATTATTCTTATCTTTAATTACACAATAGCCAGATACATTTTCCATTTGTGCAAATCCACAACTAAAGCCTCTTCCTGGAGCAGCATACGCAGTAACTTTGCAATCTATGAAACCTCCGTCTAATTTTCCTGCACTATTAATAATAGCAGAAAAGCTAGACATAGCTACAATAGTTTCTCCTATGACAACTTCATTTACTTCCGGCTTATCAATATATTTTGCTACTAGAGAAATTTCTTCTGCATCCTCAGGAATATCTGAGTTATTTGAGAATGCTATTTGTGTATTTATCAATATAAAAACAAATATAGTATAAAATAATTTAGACAATTTTTTTCCATTAAAAATATTGCTGCTTATAATAACATATCGCATAATGACTTATGATCAAACTTTCTGCAAATTTATCATTTTTATTTACTGAGCTACCATTTGAAAAAAGATTTAATGCCGCTGCAAATATAGGTTTTAAAGCAGTTGAATTTTTATTTCCATATAATTATCAAATAAATAACATTAAATCTTGGTTAGAAGAAGCAAACTTAAACTTAGTTTTATTTAATTCCTATCCTGGTTATTTAGAAAAAGGAGAAAAAGGAATTGCATGCCTTATCGGAAGAGAAAATGAATTTAAAGAAAAATTTAGCATAGCATTAGAATATGCAGAACAATTAAAGTGTCCTTTTATACATATAATGCCAGGAATTGAATTAGATGAAAAATATAAGAATAAATACAGAGATATATTTAAAAAAAACCTTAGCTACGCAGCTAATTTGTCTAAAGAAAAAAACATAACTATATTAATAGAAGCTATTAATGATAAAGATATACCCGCCTATCACCTAAATTATGTGTCTGATGCAATAGATATTATTGAAGAATTAAATCATCCATACCTAAAACTTCAGTTAGATTTATACCACGCACAAATAATGAGTGGTAATTTAACTAGTATAATTGAAAAAAGTATTAGTTATACAAAACATATGCAAATTGCATCTCCTCCATATAGGTATGAACCAAACAAAGGAGAAATTAATTTTCAATTTATTTTTAGCATAATAGAAAAACTAAAATATGATGGATATATAGGTTGTGAATATAATCCTTCAACTAATACTAAAGATAGTTTACATTGGGCACAAAATTATAATATTAAATAATTTATATATTTCTAATAGAAGTGTATTATTATTTATAATATGGAGGTAAATATGGCGAATATTCTTACATCACTAACAAAGACGATATGGGCAGGTATTGCTCTAACGATTTTATTTATTATTTATTATATTTCAACTGGTGGGGCTCTAGATGCAGCATTCTGGTCTACGATACTTAGATATGCTCATGTTCTTGCTGGAATAATGTGGATAGGTCTTTTATGGTATTTCAATTTTGTACAAATACCAAATATGCCAAAAATTCCAGACGAACAAAAGCCTGCTATTGGAAAAGTAATAGCACCAGCTGCTCTATTTTGGTTTAGATGGGGAGCAATGGCCACGATTATTACAGGATTACTAGTAGCATACCTTAATGGATATTTAATCCAAGCTATAACTATAGGTTTAATTGATGGGGTTGCAAAACATACTGCTATTGGAATAGGAATGTGGCTAGGAACTATAATGTTTATAAATGTTTGGTTTGTTATATGGCCAAATCAAAAAAGAGCTCTTGGTATAGTTGAAGCTGATGCAGACACTAAAGCTGCATCCGCCAGAACAGCTATGCTATTTAGTAGAACTAATACATTACTATCTATTCCTATGCTATTTGCTATGGCTTCTGCTCAAAACATATGGGGATAATTTAAATATAAAATAAAGGAAGAGATCGCTTTATTCTCTTCCTTTATTACTTATGCATGAAATCCACGAAGTACTTTTCCTGGTAAATTTTTATTATCGATTATAGAATTTTCATTAAAAACCTTTTCTCCATTTATCCAAACACTATGAATTCCATGTCCATCAATATTTAATCTACTAGAACCACCAGGAAGATCATTAACCCTGTATGTTTTGGATACACCTACTTTATCAAAATCTATAAGCATCATATCTGCATATTGTCCAGGAACTAACCTACCTCTTTGATCAATTCTATAAATATCAGCCTGTTTTCCCGTTAGGTTATAAATAGCTTTTTCCTTAGACATCAAATTATTTTCTCTAACCCATTTTTCTAGCATATACAAACCATAACCAGCATCATTAAAGAATGTTAAATGTGCTCCTGCATCAGATAATGTAATATTAGAGCGCGGATGTTTAAGTAACCTTCCAACTGCTTCTTCGTCACTATTTAATAACATAGCAATAAATAAAGTATCCATTCCATCTTCTGTTAATGAGTGATTTAAAAGCCAGTCTAATGGATTAATATTATTTTGTTTTGCAATATCTTTAATTGATAAGCCCTCTAAATCAATAAATTTTTTATTTGTAACTTCCCTAACAATAATTTTATCCCAATCTCCATTAAATAATCTTACCTGAGCTTCATCTTCAATTTCATTTAATAAGTTTTTACGAAAACCATTATCAGCCAACACCTTTCTATATAGCTCATCAGTTGGACATTCCATCGCTGGTTTCCAATTTTTAATTCCTTCAAATAAATATGGTGATTTCATTGTAAACTCCATAGAAAGCGGTCTACATGAAACTTGTCCCCATATTTCATTTCCTTTATCTGCTGCTTTAGTAATGTCAGACAAAATATTAAATGTTGAATTATCAGATAAAGGGTTATGTAAAAGTGCAGCAACTACTGCAGGTCTATTCGACCCTTTCATCCATTCCTGAATATTATCTATAGAAGTGTTTGAACCTCTCGTTAGCATAAATATGCCCCTGCCAAATGAAGACATGGCTTTTATGAGAGACTGCATTTCAGTTTTATCTGCTAGCCTAGATGGCATAGGAACACCATTTTCGCCATTATGTCCTTCAAAAGTTGAAGTAGCAAAACCTAAACCACCCTTAATCATACCTTCTTTAATAATATTTTCCATTTCTATTATTTCATCATTATTTGCTTTTCTAGTTAAGGCTTCTTCTCCCATAACGTAAACTCTAACTGACGAATGTCCGATATAAGCTGCCACATTTGGTCCAACTCCCCTATCTTCTAAAAAATTAAGGTACTCAGGAAATGTTTCAAAACTCCAATTTATTCCCTTTTTAAGTGCGTCTAATGACATTCCCTCTACATTGGTAAGATTTTTAATTGTTAATTCTCTATGTTCAGCTTTACATGGTGCAATTGTGAATCCACAATTACCAATTATAATTGTCGTGACTCCTAGTTTTGGAGATGGGTTAGCCCATGGGTCCCAAGTTAACTGAGCATCATAATGTGTATGACTATCTATAAAACCCGGAACTAAGCTTAAGCCTTTTGCATCAACAATAGTTTTTGCATCGCCTAAATCTTTTCCTCTATTTACTATAATGCCATCATCTACAGCTATATCTCCTGTAAATGATGGCATACCTGTCCCATCAATAATATTTGCATTTTTTATTATCAGATCAAACATATTATTTTAGTAAATCTTTCACTGCCTCAATTGCTGCTATAGCACATTCTTCATCTTGATCACCTGTAGCTCCACTTATTCCTATAGCGCCAATAAGATGTCCGCTTTCAGTTCTAATTGGCATACCACCTGGAAAAGGTACTAAAAAATCTACAGTAGAAATTCCAGGAAGTCTTCCCGGATCGCCATCTTTACCATAAGCCAATTCTCCAATTACTCTTGTGGGATATGGAATCATAATAGCAGACTTAGCTTTATTTAAAGCGATATCTATACTTCCTAAAAACGCTCCATCTTGTCTTCTAAATAAGATTAAATCAGAACCAGAATCTACTATTGCTATATTTAATGGTCTCCAATCTGTAGTAGCTTTTTTTGCTTCACAAGCATCTGCCATTTTCTTAGCTAAATCTAAATCCATTAATGGTTTTACTTCTAGTGCAAAAGCAACTTTACTTATTAATATAATTCCTAATGCTATTGTTAATAGCTTAGTAAAAAATCTCATATTATTCTCCTTTTACTTTTATATTTTATTCTAAATAGATAGTCATTATATATGTAAAAATTAAATAATACATAATTCTTTTAAAATTTTTATAAGCTCCCCATCTAACCTTTTTTCATCCAAAGACAAATCTTTAGGAGCTTTTTCCATATTAAGATATCTCCAACCTTGAAAAGGTCTATACCTAATAACTTGAGTTTCAATTAATTTTTTATCTAAAATTATATGACAATATTGGATGCCATTATCATGTTCTACTTTTTTTATATCTCTAATTTTTTGTCTGACAGAAATAAAACCATTTATGACCCAATACATTGAGCCATTATTTTTTACTTCTAAATATTTTTTAGGAAATAATCTTGTAATATGTGTGTTATTTCCATACTTTTGACGCTTGATTTCTTGTCTATCTTTTAAATCTTCTACACTGTTTATGCCAACTGCTAACTTAATTATATTCATTTAAAAATTTAATTAATTCTTTTTTTCTTAGAGGCTAAAGCATTATAAACTCTCGATGAGGGGATTCTACCTAACTTTTCAAAAACAAATTTTGAGGCACTACATATTTCTTCAATGTCAACGCCAGTTTCTATACCCATTCCATTTAACATGAATAAAACATCTTCAGTGGCGACATTACCTTTTGCACCAGGTGCATATGGACATCCTCCCAAACCTCCTACTGACGTATCTATAACTTTAACTCCTATTTCTATACTAGCCAAAATATTTGCTAAAGCTTGCCCATAGGTATCATGAAAATGAACTGCAAGCTTTTCAACACCTACAGCTTCTTTGCAGGCTTTTATCATATCTTTAGTTTTAATTGGTGTTCCACTTCCTATAGTGTCGCCCAAAGATATTTCATAGCATCCTATTTTAATTAATTCTTCTGATAACTTTGCAACTTTTATTGACTCTATTTCATTTTCATATGGGCAGAACATAACAGTAGAGATATATCCTCTTACCTTTAAACCTTTATTTATAGCTTCTTCTGCTACTTCTTTAGCTCTTGCTAATGCCTCCTTAACAGAACAATTTGTATTTTTTTTTGAAAACGTTTCACTTGGAGTAGCAAAAACGCACGCAGTATCACTATTATATTTTACAGCATCTTCTAAACCTTTTAAATTAGGTGTTAATACAGGATACTTAATATTATTTTTCTTATTAATTCTTGAAAGAACAGTATTAGAATCTGCCATAGCAGGAACCCATTTAGGTGAAACAAAAGCTCCGCTCTCTATAAACAATAAACCTGTCTCAGAAAGAATATTTATGAATTTAATTTTATCATTAGTATCTAATGGTATTTTTTCGTTTTGTAGACCATCTCTTGGACCCACTTCATATATAGTTATATCTATCATTTACTTCACTTCCATCTGGGCCACAGTAAATCCTTCATTTACTTGTTTCCCTTCAATTGCCTCTACTTTAATTACTTTACCTGAATATGGTGCTATAATAGAATGCTCCATTTTCATTGCTTCAATAATAACTAAAACATCACCTTTTTTTACAATTTGGTTTTTTTTAACAAAAACTTTAGCTATTTTTCCAGGAACTGGTGCGTCCATTGAACCAACAGAAGACTCTGAAGATAGGTCCATATAATACTTATTTATAATTTCAGAAGTAAGAGAATAACCTTTTACATTTATATATATATTTTTATTATTTAATACTAAGAAATAAAAATCAATTTTGTTATTTTTATAAATTATACTTAAATTATCACTCATTGCATCAGATAAATATGTGAAAATATTTCCCTTTTTATGATTGCCTTCAGAAATTATTACTTTGTTATAATCTATATTTTTTACCATATAATTTAATATTTTTTTGTCATACCTAATAGATATTTCTTCTGAATCATTTTCTACATGCCTCCAATTTCTATCATTACTCCAAGGATCTATATGAGAATGATTTTTATCTGATTTTCTAGTTTTTAAATACGCTGCAATAGATAATTGAATTAATAAGTCCATATTTTCTATATTCGTAACTAGTTTATGCCAGTATTTATTGATAAAACCTGTACTAATTTTTTTATCTTTAAAGGCTGCAACATTCAAAATTTTATATAAGAAATTAAGATTGTTTTTTATTCCTACTAAATGCGTATTTGAAATAGCATCTGAAAGCTTAGTTGTGGCATCATCTCTATCTTTTCCATAAGAAATAATTTTTGAAATCATAGGATCATAATATGGAGAGACTTCATCTCCTGAAACATAACCCGTATCCACCCTTAAATATTTGTTATTGGGAAATATTAATTTAGAAATTTTTCCAGGTGAGGGTTTAAAATCCTCCTCTGGTACTTCTGCATATACTCTGGCTTCTATTGAATGGCCTCTAATTTTTAGTTCATTATCATCTAGGATAATTTTTTCATTATTTGCTACTCTTATTTGTAATTCAACTAAATCAAGGCCTAATATCAATTCAGTCACTGGATGTTCTACTTGAAGCCGCGTATTCATTTCCATAAAATAGAAACTATCTTTTTCAAATAGAAACTCTATAGTGCCTGCTCCAGAGTATGCAATATTTTTTGCAACACTTTTTGCCTGCAATGCCATTTCTTTTCTAACTTCAGGCTTAATATTTGGCGCAGGAGCTTCCTCTATAACCTTTTGATGACGCCTTTGTATACTGCAATCTCTATCTGATAAAGTATAGATATTATTATGGTTATCTGCCAAAATTTGCACTTCAATATGTCTTGGATTTTCTAAATATTTTTCTATTAAAATAGAATCATTACCAAATGAACTTAAAGCCTCTCTTTTTGCACCAGCTAATTTAGATTTTATTTCTTCACGCATACCAATTACATGCATGCCTTTCCCTCCACCGCCAGCAGAGGCTTTAATAATAAGAGGAAAACCAATATTCTCGCATTTTTTTACAATCTGTTCATAAGAGAGAGAGTCAGCAGAAAATCCTGGTAAAACTGGAACGCCAGCTTTCTCCATCATACTACGTGCATCATTTTTAAGTGACATACTTTTCATAGAAAAAACAGAAGGCCCTATAAACTTTATTTTTTTCTTTTGTAATTCCATAGCAAAATCTGGATTTTCAGATAAAAAACCATAACCAGGATGAACTGCATCTACCTTATTTTCTATAGCAACTTTAACTATTTTCTTAAAATTTAGATAACTTTTATCTGCAGGAGACTCTCCAATAAATACAGCTTCATCTGCTTCTCTAACATGTAAAGAATATTCATCTGCTTCTGAGTAAATAACTAATGTTTTAATACCCATTAATTTGCATGTACGAATTATTCTACACGCAATCTCTCCCCTATTTGCTATTAATATTTTTCTAATCATTTTTTTGCCATCCTGGTTTTATTTTATTAAGGAAGGCATTTGTACCTTCTTTACCTTCATCAGTAGCCCGAGCATCAGCAATTCTTTTTGCAGTTTCTGTCATTACTGTCTCATCAATTTTTTTATCCTCTACATAAAAGACTAAATCTTTTGATGCTTTTATAGCTTCAGGACCTCCTTTTAGGATATTTTCAATATTTTTTTCTATTAAATTATCAAAATTATTATTTAGGGTATGGTGAGTTAATAAACCTAAATGATGAGCCTCTTCAGAAAAAATGAGATTTGAAGTCATAAATAAGTATCGTGCATTCCTTGATCCAACTGCTCTAACTACATAAGGACTTATAGTTGCAGGAATTAATCCTAACCTTACTTCAGAAAGAGAAAATTTTGCATATTCATTACCTATAGCAATATCACAAGCGGATACTAATCCTACCCCTCCTCCAAAAGCTGCACCGTTAACAGCAGCTATAGTAGGAAAAGGTAATCTATCTAACTTTTTTAGCATAACCGCTAACTTCATTGCATCTTTATGGTTTTCTTCATAGCTTAAATTGGCCATTCTTTTCATCCAGTCCAAATCTCCTCCAGCTGAAAATGCTTTTCCTTCTCCAGTTAAAACAAGTACTCTTATTTTTTGATTATTGGATATATCCGACAAGACATTATCTAATTCTTCAATTAAATTTTCGTCAAAAGCATTCATAACATTAGGTCTGTTAAGAGTTAAATAATAAACACCTCTATCATCTAATTTACTTATTAAGTTTTTCATTTATTACATCCTAAATAGACCAAATTTTGTATCTTCTATAGGTTTATTATATGCAGCCGATATTGATAAACCTAAAACAAAGCGAGTATCAGCAGGATCAATAATTCCATCATCCCATATTCTCGAAGAAGCAAAATATGGACTACCTTCAGTTTCATATTGATCTAAAATTTTAGTTTTAAATATATTTTCTTCCTTTTTAGACCATTTTATTTTTCTTCTAGCGTTAACATCTTTTTTAACGGTTGCTAAAACATTTGCAGCCTGTTCTCCCCCCATAACAGATATTCTAGAGTTAGGCCAAGCCCACATAAATCTAGGACTAAATGCTCTTCCACACATACCATAATTTCCAGCACCAAATGAACCTCCAATTATAACTGTAAATTTTGGAACATTAACGGTTGATACTGCTGTAACTAGCTTAGCCCCATCTTTCGCAATACCACCTTCTTCATATTTTTTTCCTACCATAAAGCCAGAAATATTTTGCAGGAAAATAAGTGGTATTTTTCGTTGTCCGCACAATTCAATAAAATGTGCTCCTTTCTGAGAACTCTCAGAGAATAAAATTCCATTATTTGCAACTATACCAACCTTAAAACCCATAATTTTAGCGAAACCTGTCACCAAAGTAGGTCCATATAATTTTTTAAATTCTAAAAACTTACTTCCATCAACTATTCTTGCTATAATCTCTCTAACGTCATAAGGAATTGATAAAGATTTTGGAATTACACCATATATGCTTTTTAAATCATATTTTGGTTCTTCTGGTTGATCTAAGCTAGTAACTTTATTATTTTTCTCTTTGAATGTAGACACGATATCTCTTGCTATTTTTAATGCATGTTTATCATTTTCTGCTAAGTGATCAGTAACACCACTTTTTTTACTATGTAATTCTCCACCCCCTAAATCTTCCGCACTTACCACTTCCCCTGTAGCTGCTTTAACAAGAGGAGGCCCACCTAAAAATATTGTTCCTTGATTTTTAACAATTATAGCCTCATCACTCATGGCTGGAACATATGCTCCGCCAGCTGTACATGAACCCATTACTATAGCTATTTGAGGGATACCCAGCGCAGACATATTTGACTGATTATAAAAAGTTCTACCAAACCCTTCTTTGTCCGCAAACATCTCACTTTGATTAGGTAAATTTGCACCTCCAGAGTCCACTAAATAAATACACGGTAAATGGTTTTCTAAAGCAATATCCTGAGCTCTTAGTTGTTTCTTAACAGTGATAGGATAATAAGTACCTCCTTTAACTGTAGCATCATTAACAATTAAGACACACTCTCGACCGGATACTCTTCCTATACCGGTTATAAGGCCAGATCCCGGAGCTTCATCATTATAATGACCATATGCAGCTAAGGATGAAAACTCTAAAAATGGAGAACCTGGGTCGATTAAATAATTTATTCTTTCTCTTGGCAAAAGTTTACCTCTTGAGATATGTCTTTCTATAGCTTCTTTTCCACCACCCATTTGCGAAAAAGCTATTTTCTTTTTAAGGTCCTCAACAAGAGATTCCATAACTTTAGAATTTTCTAAAAATTCTTTAGACCCAGTATTTATATTACTTTTAAGAGTATCCATTTAAAAATTCCTAAAATTTAGCAACGTTCTAATGCAATAGCCGTAGCTTCTCCGCCTCCAATGCATAAAGAGGCTATTCCTTTATCAACTTTATATTTATGCATTGCAGAAATTAAAGTGGCCATAATTCTTGCACCTGAAGTTCCTACAGGATGACCTAACGCGCATGCTCCACCATGAATATTTACAATATCTGGTGAAATACTTAAATCTTTCATTGCAGCCATAGGTACAACAGCAAAAGCTTCATTTATTTCAAATAAACCAACATCTTTTATATCCCACTCTGCTTTATCTAAAACTTTCTTAATTGCCCCAATTGGAGCAGTAGTAAACCAAGCTGGATCATGACTATTTGTAGCGTGAGCAATAATTTTAGCTAAAGGTTTAGAATCCTTTTTTTCTGCTTCTTGCATAGTCATCATAACTAAAGCAGCAGCCCCATCAGATATAGATGACGAATTTGCTGCAGTAACTGTGCCATCTTTACTGAATGCAGGTTTTAAATTAGGAATTTTATTAATGTCTGCATTAAAAGGCTGTTCATCTGAAGTAACTTCTATCGAACCCTTTCTTGTTTTAATAGTTACAGGAACCATTTCATCTTCGAAAGATCCATCCTCGTTAGCTTTTTTCGCCCTTTTTAATGATCTAATAGCAAAATTATCTTGTTCTTCTCTAGTAAATTGATACGCCTCCGCGGTAGCTTCTGCATACGAACCCATTAATCTTCCCGGTTCATAGGCATCCTCTAATCCATCAATAAACATATGGTCTTGAACTTGTCCATGTCCCATTCTTAAACCATCTCTTACTTTAGGAAGAATATAAGGAGCGTTAGACATACTTTCTATTCCTCCTGCTAAAGATATTAAACTAGAGCCTGCTAATAATTGATCGTTAGCTATCATAGCTGCTCTCATTCCTGAACCACACATCTTATTAATTGTTGTTGCTCCCGAAGTATTTGGAATACCAGCATTAATTGCAGCTTGTCTTGCAGGAGCTTGGCCCATTCCAGCTGGTAGTACGCATCCCATAACAACATCATCAATATCTTCAGGTTTAATATTAGCTTTTTTTATTGCTCCCTTAATAGCTATACTTCCTAAATTAGGGGCCTTTTCAGTAGATAAACTTCCCTGAAAACTGCCCATAGGAGTTCTGGCCATTCCTGTTATAACTATATGCTCTTTATTCATTATTTTACTCCTTAATTATCTACATTGATTTATACAGACAATCATCTGCGATTGACACATTTGTTCTGATTGAGGATTATCTATTTCTATTTTAAGACATGCATCTCTTCTTTTAAGACATATTTTTGCACATATCTTTTTTTGTGTTGCTTTTTCTTCTGGGTCATATGGAAAATCTGGCATATTTTCTTGAGAATAAACAACAGAGTTAGTAGCAATAAAAAATAATAAGCTAAAAAGTAATATAATTTTTTTTAAGTATAATTTTATATATCTATAAAAAATTAATTGATGATTAAATAGATTCATTAAATATTTCTCTCCCTATTAACATTCTTCTTATTTCACTTGTACCAGCTCCTATTTCATATAATTTAGAGTCTCTTAAAAGCCTTCCTACTGGATAATCATTTGTATAGCCATTACCCCCTAATATTTGAATTGCTTGAAGCGTAATTTCAGTACTTTTCTCTGCGGAATATAAAATAGCTCCAGCAGAATCTTTTCTCGTAGTTTCATTCCTATCACAAGCTTGTGCTACATTATAAACATAAGACTTGGAAGCATTCATAGAAGTGTATATGTCTGCCAATTTTCCCTGTATTAATTGAAAATTTCCAATTGGTTGATCAAACTGTTTTCTTTCATGAACATACGGAACAATTATATCCCAACAATTTTGCATAACCCCGAGAGGACCTCCAGCTAAAACTACTCTCTCATAATCTAATCCGCTCATTAATACTTTCGCTCCGGAATTAACTTTACCAAGTACATTTTCTTCAGGAACTTCACAATTATCAAAAATAAGTTCACAAGTATTAGATCCACGCATACCTAATTTATCTAACTTTTTTCCAGTAGAAAATCCTTTCATGCCTTTTTCAATCATAAAAGCAGTAATACCTTTTGAACCAGCATTACTATCAGTTTTTGCATAAACAACTAAATAATCTGCATCAGGCCCATTTGTTATCCACATTTTTGAACCATTTAAAACGTAATGATCACTTTTTTTAATTGCTGATGTTTTCATTCCTACAACATCTGAACCCGCAGTTGTTTCACTCATGGCCAAAGCTCCAACTTTTTTTCCAGAGATTAACCCAGGTAAATATTTTTCTCGTTGGCGATCATTTCCATTTAATCTAATTTGGTTTATACATAAATTTGAATGTGCTCCATATGAAAGTCCTACTGAGGCTGATGCTCTGCTAATTTCTTCTACACATACAGTATGCTCTAAATAGCCTAAACCGCTTCCTCCCCATTTTTCTTCTACAGTCACTCCTAAAATACCTAAATTACCCATTTTTTCCCATAAGTCCGCGGGAAAATCATTATTCTTATCTATTTCAGACGCTCTTGGAGCTATTTCATTTTGCGCAAAACTAGAAACAGTTTCTCTAATCATATCTGCTGTTTCGCCTAAATAAAAATTAAAATCTTCTGGCCTATTTACTATCATTTCACCTCACATTAGTTAAATCAGTAACATTTGTGCTAATCCTAAGAACACAAAGAAACCTACTACATCTGTTACAGTAGTCAACAAAATTGAGGCTCCTAATGCTGGGTCAATTTTCCATCTTTGTAATAATAGAGGAATAGCTGCACCAAAAAAACCTGCAACGAATAGATTAAATAGCATTGCTAATGCAATAACTATGCCTAAACCATGTTCTCCAAACCAAAGTGCTGCCACTAAACCTACAATTACTGCAAAAATTAAACCATTGATAATTCCAACTAATATTTCTTTTCCAAATACGCGTAATGCATTGGATTGATTTAATTCTCTTGTAGCAAGAGCTCTAACTGCTACCGTTAAGGTTTGTGTTCCTGCATT
>JAQWLZ010000059.1 GCA_029247025.1 Alphaproteobacteria bacterium
GCCATTTGAGCAAATTTATTTGTGAAGTTATCCTCTGGCCCAAATACAACACTAGGTTTGAAAATGATAGCGTTTTTAAATATATTTTTGATATTATTTTCAGCCTCTAATTTACTATTCGCATATTTTGAATGCTCTCCATCATAAAGCCCTAAAGCAGAGAAGTGAATAAAACTGCTTATATTATTTTTTGAACATGCCCTTGCTATATTTATAGCACCTTTCAAATGAATATTAATAAAATTTTGTTTATTTCTTTCTTCAAGAACCCCAACTAAGTTAATAACTTTATCTACTGTAGAAATACATTTATCAACTTTACTTATATCCATTATATTACATTGATTAATTTCAACTTGTCCCAACCTTCCCAACAAAGTTAAATGTTTAGCTTTGACTGGGTTTCTAACAAAAACCTTTACAAGGTAATCTTCTTTTAACAATTCAGTCACTATATATCTTCCTATGAAGCCTGAGCCTCCAAAAACAGCAACTGTCCTAATTTTCTCATTAAAATTCACAAATAAACCTTTCTATATTGCTAAATTTTCTATACATAATTAAATAGTATGAAAAAGTATAAATAACAATATTACTTTAAAGATATATTACTAATTAATTTTAATTAAAGTTTTTAAATTTATTAGGTTAATATAAAAAGATAATACAAATTATTTAAATGGAGTAAATATGTCAGAAGTAAATTATACTTTATATGAAAATGATCTTCCAAAAACTATAGAATTTTCTGATTGTATAGCAATTGATACTGAAACTATGGGCTTAGACTTTAGAAGAGATCGTTTGTGCTTAGTACAAATCTCAAATGGTGATAATCATGCTCACCTTGTCCAAATTAAAAAAAATACTTCATATCCGATATTAACTAAAATATTACAAAACAATAATATAAAAAAAATATTTCATTATGCTAGATTTGACCTAGCTACTATTCAAAAAAATATGGGTATATTTTGTGAAAATATTTATTGCACTAAAATAGCGTCAAAATTAATAAGAACTTATACAGATAAACATGGCCTTAAAGAACTATGTAAGGAATTAATTAATGTAGATATTTCTAAACAAAAACAAAGTTCAGATTGGGGAAATGAAACACTAAGTCATGGTCAACTCAAATATGCAGCATCAGATGTACTATATCTTCATAAAATTAAATATGAACTAGATATTATTCTAGAACGTGAAGGAAGAAAAGAATTAGCAGAAAAACTATTTCAATTTATTGGAACTAGGGCTTTTTTAGACTTAAATGGTTGGAACGAGCCTGATATTTTTGATCACTAAACAAAATTATACTAATCAGGAGTTATAAGTTGTCATATTCTAAACAATTAAATTCTATAAAGCATAATATAAAAAAACAAAAGATAGCCTTATCAAAATTAGAGAAGTCTATAGATAATTCCGTTGTCAAAGCTGTGAATATGCTATTTAAAACAAATGGTAAAATAGTTTTAACTGGAATAGGAAAAAGCGGTTATATTGGCTTGAAATTATCAGCTACGCTCTCTTCAACTGGTTCTCCATCAATATTTATCAATAGTTCTGAGGCAAGTCATGGTGATATAGGTATCATTCAAAGTAATGACATCTTAATCGCTTTATCTAAATCAGGTGAAACTAGAGAAATGTTACCTATAATAAACTACTCTAAAAATAATAATATTAAAATTATTGCTATTACAGCCAATGCTAAAAGTTTCTTAGCAAATAATTCGAATATAGTATGCTTAATTCCTGATATTAGTGAAGTTTGTCCTCTTAACTTGGCTCCAACAAACTCTACCACTATGATGCTTGTTCTAGGTGATAGTATTGCTATGGAACTTATGATAAAAAGAAAATTTGCAAAGAACAACTTTAAACAGTTCCATCCAGGAGGAATGTTAGGAAGAAGTCTTTTATTAGTAAAAGATTTGATGCATGTTAAATCGAAATTACCAATAATTAATACTGGAAGTAATATGAGAGATGCTTTATTAAAAATGACTTCTAATGGGTTTGGTTGTGTAGGAGTTACAAATAATCAAAATCATTTAGTAGGAATTATAACAGATGGTGACTTAAGAAGAAATATTGCTAAAAATTTTATAGACATTCCTATCAATAAAATTATGACTAAGAATCCTGTGACTATAGATAAAGGCTTAAATATCAAAACAGCTATTGAAATTATGCATAAAAATAAAATAACAGCTTTATTTGTGGTAAATAAAACTTCAAAAATACCTGAAGGAATAATTCATATACATGATTGTATTAAAACAAAATAATTATGAATATTCAGGATAAATCATTTCATAAAGCTTGGATAAATAATATTCAAAGTAGAGAAAAAATAAATAATAATAATTTTAATATTTATAAGTATGTATTAAAAATTATTATTATTTTATTAATATTATTTACAGTATTAATAATTTTTAGGTGGTGGAAAAAAATACCAAATGTAGAAATTTTAAATCTAAATCTAGAGCAAAGCCTTAAAGAATCGGACACTTTAATTAAGCCAATCCTATTATTTAAAAATAAAAATAATAAAGTTATTACGGTTGAAGCATTAACAGCTAAAAAAAATATTTCAGACTCTAAAATAATAATCTTAGAAAAGCCTCAAGGTGAATACCAATTATCAAATAAAAAAAATATTTATTTTTATTCGTCAAAAGGTATATTAGATAGCAATAAAGATTTACTAGAATTGTTAGGAAATGTGGTTGTAAATACTTCTAAAGGTACAAATTTTTTGACTAATAAGCTACTATATACAATGAAAGAAAATATTATAACTAGTGATGATATTATTAATGTAGATGGAAGTTGGGGAAAACTTGTAGGTAAAGGCTTTAAATATAATATAGAAAATTCAATAATAAGTCTAAGAGGAAGGCCTAAACTTTCTTTAAATAATAACAAGGGTAACATTCAATGAGATATATAATAATAAGTACAAAAATTATTTATCTATTATTTTTTTTAATTTCTAAAACTTTAGCAAATGAAGTTGTTCCTGTTGATATTGTAGCTGATGAAATGCAATGGAATGATAATAATAAAATTGCTTATGCAATTGGAAATGCTATAGCAACTCAAGGGGAAAAGAAGATTTCTGCTGATAAATTAATTGTTCATTTAGATAAAGGAGAAGATAATAATGAAATTATATTAATTGAAGCAGAAGGTAATGTAATATTTAATAATGAAAAAGAGGTGGCTACTGGTAAAATTGCAAAATATAATTTTATAGAAAATAATATTATCATTGAAAATACTGTTACTCTAAAAAAAGATGATAATATTATGAAAGGAGAGTTACTCATAATGGACCTTAATACAGGAGTAAGTCAAATTAGTAGTAATAGTGACACTAATAAAGTAAAGATGAGATTTATTCCAAAAAAAGTACAAAAAGATGAATAATAACCCAAAATTAATAGTAAAAAATGATGGTTTAAATATAACTAATTTAGGTAAAGCCTATAGTAAAAAACCTGTAGTAAGAAGTGTATCTCTAAAAATACAAAGGGGGGAAGCAGTTGGACTACTTGGACCTAACGGGGCAGGAAAAACTACCTGCTTTTATATGATCTGCGGTTTGATAACTCCAGACTATGGAAAAATTAAACTTAATGATAAAGATATAACAGATACCCCAATATATAAAAGGGCAAAAGCAGGTATAGGTTATCTACCAAGAAATATCAATTTTTAGAGGAATGACAGTCGAGCAAAATATAAGAGCAATTCTTGCACTAAATGTCTCTGATAGAAGAGAGAGAGAAATACATTTAGAAGAATTACTAGCTGAATTTTCCTTAACACATTTAAGAAGGACTTCAAGTTTATCACTCTCAGGGGGAGAAAGAAGAAAAGTAGAAATAGCAAGAACTCTAGCTATGCAACCTTCATTTATTCTTTTAGATGAGCCTCTTGCTGGGATTGACCCTATAGCAATTGAAGAAATTAGAGAACTTATAAAACACATAAAAGATAGGGGTGTAGGAGTTCTAATAACAGACCATAACGTAAAAGAGACACTAGAGTTAATAGACAGGGCTTATATAATGCATGATGGAAAAATATTAATGAGTGGTAAACCTTCTGAAATAATAGAAGACGAAAATGTAAGAAGAGTTTACTTAGGTGAAAAGTTTAATTTATAATTTTTAAAATGCTCAAACAAAATATTACACAAAGACCATCACTAAAAATCAACCAAAAAATTAATTCTAATATAATTAATTCTATTAAAATTCTGCAAATGTCTTCTAATGAGCTAGCTGAATATACCCAAAAAGAAATAGAAAAAAACCCTTTTTTAATTTCAAATAAAAATAACTCATATAATGACAGAGCAATTGAAATTGATAACTATGCCAAAAGCAGCAATGTTAAAGAATGGTTATATGAACAAAGTTCATTTATTTCAGTAAATATATGGGGAGAAAAACTAGTTAATTGTTTTATAGAAAATATTAATGATAAAGGGTTCTGCAAAATATCTGTAGAAGAAGCAGCATTACAAACTAAAACTTCTCTAGAACAATCAAATTTAGTGTTAACAAAACTAAAATTAATGGACCCTGAAGGAATATTTTCTAGCACTATAGAAGAACATTTATCCTATCAACTCAAAAAGAAAAAATTATTTAATAATAACTATCAAATAATTATTGAACACCTTAATGATGTAGCGTTAGGAAATTATAATAAATTAGCAAAACTATGTACATTAAAAGAAAAAGAGATTATTAAGATGGTTAATAATATTAAAATGCTAAAACCTACACCTGTAGATTCTTTAGAGATAGAAAAGATAGAAAAAATTATTCCCGATATTATTGTAAAGACACATAAAAAAAATATTATATGTAATTTAAATAATACTAATAATTATGAAGTATTAATAGATGAAAAATATTTAAATGATATAAAAATAAAACAAAAATATCAGAATACTCAAGAGACAAAAAATTATATAAAGAATTGTATAGCACATGGAAAAATGCTTCAAAATAATCTTAATAGAAGAAATACTACTCTATTATTAATTAGTGAAAAAATATTAAACTATCAAAAAAAATTTTTCTTTAATGGAGAAGAAGACCTGCTTCCATTAACAAATAGGACAATTAGTGAAAAAATAGTCATGAATGAAAGTACTGTAAGTAGAGCTGTAAAAAATAAATATATCAAATTTAATAATAAAATATTGCCTTTAAAGTATTTTTTTAGAAGTAGAACAAATAATAAAGATAAAAATATAAATAATTCTTCAATTTCGATAAAAACAAAAATTCGGAAAATAATAGCTAACGAAGAAAAAAATAATATTGTTTATAGCGATAGTAATATAGTTAATATATTAAATGAAGAAAATATTTTAATTTCAAGAAGAACTGTAACAAAATATAGAGAGAGTTTAAATATAGCTAACTCCTTAATAAGATCTAAAAATAAATATTAAATATATAAAAAATATACGAAGTATGATAAGTTCTTGTATTTTTATTAATATAAAACTTTATATTCTTTCTAGTAATATTATATCAAGAGACTAAATAAATGATACTTATGAATACTAAAAAAAATATTAATAAGAAGGTAAAATTGTCTAGAATTCTATCTCAATCAAATATTTTTTTGCTACAAAATATAAATCATAAAAGACAATTATTTACTGAAATATCTAAAATTATTGAATCCAGTGTAAATTTTTCTAATAAAGAAATACTAAAAATTTTCTTAGACAAAGAAGAACTAGAAAATAGTAGTATTGGAGGAGGTGTAGCACTTCCTAACATTAAATTTACTGATATTAACGAATCTGTAGGTCTATTTTTAAAGCTAAACAAATCTATTAATTATAATGCTATTGATAATGAACCAGTTGACCTAATATTTACTCTGATATCTCCTAAAATAGATTCGCCAATCTATTTAAATGAATTAGCTTATATATCAAGGTTATTAACAAAAAAGAAAACTTTACAAAATATTAGAGGGTCTTTAGATATAGAAACTATATATGCTGTTCTTACCAATGAAATTTAATTAGGAAAAAATTATGAATGAATTTACAGATTACAAAGTTGCAGATATTTCACAAGCCGAATGGGGCAGAAAAGAAATAGAAATAGCTGAAACAGAGATGCCTGGTCTTATGGCTCTTAGAGATGAGTTTAAAGATGATAAACCACTTGAAGGAGCAAGAATTGTAGGTTGCTTACATATGACTATTCAAACTGCTGTTTTAATAGAAACTTTAACATATTTAGGAGCTGAAGTAAGATGGTCTTCTTGTAATATTTTTTCAACTCAAGACCATGCCGCTGCAGCTATTGCAGATAATGATATACCTGTATTTGCATGGAAAGGGGAGACAGAAGAAGAATTTTGGGAATGTATAGAAAAAACTATAACAGGCCCTAATAACTGGGAACCTAATTTAATACTAGATGATGGAGGAGATTTAACTAAAATAATTCATGAAAAATATCCTGAATTATTAAAAAATATAAAAGGTCTTAGCGAAGAAACTACTTCAGGAGTACATAGATTATACGAAATGGAAAAAGAAAAAAGTCTTTCAGTTCCAGCAATTAACGTAAATGACTCCGTCACAAAGTCTAAATTTGATAATTTATATGGTTGCAGAGAAAGTCTAGTCGATGGAATAAGAAGAGCTACTGATGTTATGATGTCAGGAAAAGTGGCCGTAGTAGCTGGATATGGTGATGTAGGTAAAGGTTCAGCAGCTTCTCTTAGAAATGCTGGTGCAAGAGTATTGGTTACAGAAATAGACCCTATCTGTGCTCTTCAAGCTTCTATGGAAGGTTACGAGGTTGTTACTATGGAATACGCATCTAAAAATGCAGATATTTTCGTTACAGCGACAGGAAATTGCGATGTTATCAATATTGACCATATGAGAGAAATGAAGGACAGAGCAATAGTTTGTAATATTGGACACTTTGATTCTGAAATAGAAGTATCTGGTTTAAAAAACTATAATTGGGAAGAAATTAAACCACAAGTTGATCAAATAACATTTCCTGATGGTAAAAAAATTATAGTTTTAGCAGAAGGCAGATTAGTAAATTTAGGGTGTGCTACTGGCCATCCGAGTTTTGTTATGAGTGCTTCATTTACTAATCAAGTGCTAGCTCAAATAGAATTATGGGAAAACTATAATAATTATGATAACAAAGTTTATACATTACCTAAAGAACTAGATGAAAAGGTCGCCTTATTACATTTGAACAAAGTAGGTGCAAAATTAACAAAATTAAATGATAAACAGGCGGAATACCTTGGCTTAAATACTTCTGGTCCATTTAAACCAAGCCACTATCGATATTAGGAGTACTTTCATAAAAAATAATGAAATTATTATTAAATAATATTGAAGAGACTATTAAGTTTGGTCAAGAACTTGCACTAATTAGTAAATCAGATGATATATTCTGCCTTAAAGGTAACTTAGGCTCTGGAAAAACTACCATTGCTAGAGCTTTTATTAGCTTTCTTACCAAAAATAATAAAATTTTGAGCCCTACTTTTCCTATGCTAATAACATACGAATATAAAAGTAATATTATATGGCATTACGATATGTATAGGTTAACTGAACCTGCTGATGTATGGAATTTAAATTTAGAAGACGCTCTAAATAAAGGAATAATATTAATTGAATGGCCAGAAATAATAGAACACTTAATACCTAATAAAAAAATTGATATTATCATAAAAGATTTAACAAATAATAGAAGAGAAGTAATAATTAATGGAAGAGAAGAACTTTTAAAAAAAGTTGAAGGTTTTAAAAATATTTAAATGTCTCAAATATCAAAGAATAATAAAAAAAATATTAATACCTTCTTAAATGAAAACAACCTAGCTAATTGTTTAATAAAGCCTATTCCTCAAGATGCATCAAGTAGACAATATTATAGAATCCATAATAAAAATTTATTATTAATGATATCTAACTCAGATGAGAATAAAAATTATGAGTTTATTAAAGTTTCGAAATATCTTAAATCTATTGGTCTCTCTTCTCCAGAAATAATTAAAGCAGACCATGAAAAAGGTTTTTTTCTAATAGAGGACTTTGGTGATTTAACTTTTAATAAAGCAATGAAAAATAATATTTCAGAAGAATTACTTTATACGAATGCTATTAAATGTTTATCAACTATACATAACTATAACATAAAGATGAATGTACCTCTGTATAATTATAAATATCTAATAAATGAAGTTAATCTTTTTCCTGAATGGTATCTTAAAGAAATAAACATAAAAATAAATGACCAAATCATACAAGAATGGCAAGAAGCTTGGATTAAAATTTTAAATAAACTAAATAATAATAAACTTGTATTAAGAGACTTTCATGCAGATAATTTATTTTGGCTTCCAGAAAGAAGTAATATTAGAAAAATTGGGTTAATTGACTTCCAAGATGCTTTAATTGGTAATGAAGCATACGATATATCATCTTTACTAGAAGATGTAAGAAGAAATGTTTCAAAGAGAACAAAATAAATTTCTATTCAAAAATTTATTGATCTCAATAAAATTAATAACAAAAAAGAATTTATGCAGAATTATAATATACTTACAGCACAAAGAAACGCTAAAATTGTAGGCTTATTTATTAGACTTACAAGAAGAGATAAAAAATTTAAGTACTTAAAATTAGTAAATAAAGCAATGAAAATATTTTTAGAATCTGCTAATGAAGCAGAGTTAAAAGACATTCTTATTTGGATAGAAAAATATATACCAAAAAATAAACTCTATTTATAGGAAAATGCATGGTTATAGGTAAACCTAAAATATCGCAAGCAATAATTCTAGCTGCAGGCTTTGGAACTAGGATGCAGCCATTAACTTTTAAAACCCCAAAACCATTAGTCAAAATTAATAACAAGCCTATTATTTATTATATATTAGAAGAGCTAAAAAATAATAACATAAAAAATTGTTTTATTAATACTCACCACCTTTCTGGAAAGGTAGAAAATTATGTAAATGAATACAAAAATATAAATCCAACTATGAATATAAGTTTAGTTAAAGAAGAAAAAATACTTGATACAGGAGGAGCAGTAAAGAATATAAAAAATAAAGATGCATCAAAACCTATATTAGTCATAAATGGTGACTCAATAATAATACCTGGTAATTTAGAAAATTTTCTTGCCCAGCTCATATTTAATTTTGAACCAAAAAATATGGATTTTCTATTACTTCTAGATAACATTAAAAATTCGATAGGCTATGACGGTAAGGGTGATTTCTCTTTTTATAATAATAATATGCCTTCTAGAATATATAGAAATAATATTGATAGTTATGCTTTTACTGGTTGGCAAATATTAAATCCAAAAATAATTGACCAAATAAAGATTAATAAATTTTCTCTTAATATATGCTATGATAAAGCTATTAAAAAAAATTCTATTTGGGGCATGATTAACTCTGGTAAATGGTTACATATTGGTACAAAAAATGCACTAAATAGATCAAATGAGTGGTTTAAAAAAATAAAAAAATGAATTATATATTTTATGACTTTGAAACAACTGGTAGAGATAGTAATTGGGATCAAATAATTCAAGTTGGGGCAATTTTAACTAATTCAAACTTTCAAGAGATAGATAGATTTGATGCTAGATGTCATTTACTACCTGATATTATCCCATATCCTAAAGCAATATTAGTAAATAAAAGTTCTGTAAAAGACTTAACCCAAACTAACCTCTCTCATTTTTCATTAATTGAGTTAATGATTAAAAAATTTAAATCATGGGGAAAAGCTATCTATATAGGTTATAATTCTATTTCTTTTGATGAAGAGTTTTTAAGAAAATCTTTATTTAGAAACCTATTTAATCCTTATTATACTATTAATAATGGAAATAAAAGATCAGACTTACTTAATATTATAAGGGCAAACTATATCTATTATCCTGATAGCCTGAAAATACCTCTCAATGAAAAAGGAAGATTATCATTTAAATTAGATCAGATAGCTCCCTTTAATGGCATTAAGGATTTTAATGCACATGATGCATTAGGAGATGCTATAGCAACAATAAGATTAGCTGAAATTATTAATTTGCAAAACCCTAAAATGTGGGAAGCTAGTCTTTTAACAGCTGACCGTGAAAGAGCCAATAATGAAATAGAAAATAACAAACTCATTTGCATAACTGAGACATTTTTTGGGAAAATTATGCCTTTTGTAGTGTCGTTTATATGTTATCATCCGGTTTATAAGTGGGCACAATGTTTTGATTTAAAACATGATCCTGATGATTATATTAATTTAAACGAAAATTCTTTAGAACATTTTATGTCTAAAAGTCCTAAGATAATTAGGTCGATTAGAAGCAATAAAAGCCCAATTATTATGGAATCAAGTTTTGTTTCACATATAGATGCATATAAACATATTTCGAATGAAGAATTATTTAAAAGGGCTAATATTATTAATTCTAATGTAGACTTCAAGCTTAAAGTTGAGAAATTATTAAATAAGCAAGCTTCAGAAAAAGAAGATTATATATCTCAAGAGGATATTAATTTTGAGGAAACAATTTATCAATCTTTCTCCAATAACCATGAAAAAGTAATAATGGAAGAATTTCATAGCGCGAGATGGGAAGATAAAATAAAAGTAGCAAATAAATTTAAGGAAGAAAGAAACTACTATTTTGCTGAAAAACTAATTTATGAAGAAAACCCATCATTACTGCCTGAAGAAATATTTCATAAAATAAATCGTAGGATTGCAAAAAAAATTTTTAGTACCAATGATGAAAAATGGAATACTATTCCAAAAGCTTATAAAGAAATAGATGATTTAAGAGCTCAATATGAGGATGAAAATGATCAAGCTACCCTATATAATTTAAATAACTTAAATAATTTAATTGAAGATATTGAAAAAAAATACCAAGACGTTTAAAGTAATATAAATTCATAAATAAGGAATATTTTAAATGAGTACTATAGAAATATCAGATGACACATTTGAAGAAAATGTTATTAAAAAAGGTCAACCTATTATAGTAGATTTCTGGGCGGAATGGTGTGGGCCTTGTAAACAAATAGGTCCTATACTTGAAGAAATATCTGAGGAATATAGTGATAGGATTACTATTGGTAAGCTAGATGTAGATGAAAACCCTGAAACTCCTGGAAAATTTCAAATTAGAGGTATACCTACTATGCTTCTCTTTAATAATGGTGAACTAATAGATACAAAAGTAGGCATGTCATCAAAAACAGATTTAACTGAATGGATTGATAAAAATATTTAAAATGTATTTAATCTCATAGTTTCACCCACCAAATATAAAGAGCCAAAAATTAAAATTTTTGAATTACTTAAAATGAGATCTGATTTAAGTGCTTCTTTAAGAGAACTTTTACAATAAGACTTTATTTTTAAATTACTAGCTATATTTTTTAATTCATATTCAGATAATGAGTTTTTATTATTAATTGGAATACATATAATATATTTAATATGTTTTTTTAAAATATATAAAATATCTTTGGCTTCTTTATTTCTTAAAAATCCGCATATTATAATAATATTTTTTATTCTTTTAGATAAAATCCAATTTTTTATTGCTTCAGCTCCAGCAATATTATGACCTCCATCTAACCAAATATTTGTTGAATTAGGAATATATTCTTTTATTTTTCCTGTATTAATCTTTTCTAATCTTCCAGGCCAATAAGTAGTTTTAATGCCATTACTAATTTCATCTATTCTCACCTTCAACTCCGAACATAATATTAAAGCTGTAGCAGCTAATAAAGCATTAATGATTTGATGTTCACCTTCAAGAGAAGGTATCGGAAAAAAATAATCTTCACCTCCTAGACCATTTATTATAAAGCCATTTTTTAAAATGCTAAAAAAAGATTCATTATTACAAATAATTAATTTTGATTTACTTTTTTCGCATGTATTTATTAATACTTTTTTTACTTCTTCTGATTGAGGAGCCGATATACATGTTATTCTTTTTTTAATAATTCCAGCTTTTTCTTTAGCTATGGAAGATAGATTATTACCCAAAAAATCAGCGTGATCTAACGAAATACTAGTTAAAATTGTTAAAATAGGGTTTTTTATTACGTTAGTAGCATCAAGCCTTCCTCCTAATCCAGTTTCAATTAATGTCACATCTGCTTCTACTTTAGACATTACTAAAAAAGCTATACAAGTTAGTAATTCAAACTGTGTTATATGTTCTTGTTTGTTTATTTTTTCACAATGATTGAGAGTGCTATTCAACTCTTTATAAGTAATCTGATTGTTAGCTACAATAAACCTCTCGGCTACTTCAATTAAATGAGGAGATGTGTAAACATGAACTTTTTTTCCAGCACATTTTAAAGAATTATACAAAAATGCAATTGTTGAACCTTTACCATTTGTTCCAGCCACATGAATTACTGG
>JAQWLZ010000060.1 GCA_029247025.1 Alphaproteobacteria bacterium
TGTAAATTAGGAATTAAGAAGGCAAAAAAATATGGTAATTCCATTATAGGTATAAAAAATTCAGGACACTTAGGAAGAATAGGAGATTTTTCTGAGATGGCAGCAGAAAAAGGAATTATATCTGTGCATTTTGTAAATAGTATTGCAGGTTTATTGGTCGCCCCCTATGGATCTTGGGAAAGAAGGTTTTCTACTAATCCATTTTCAGCAGGAGTACCTATTAAAAATAAAAAACCATTTATTTTAGATTTTGCAACTTCACTAGTAGCTGAAGGAAAAGCATATGTCGCTCATCAAGGAGGAAAGTCTATTCCTAAAAATGCATTAATTAATGATAAAGGGAATGATACGAATGATACAAGCGTAATATACGGAACAAAAGATCCAAATGCTAAAAGTTCTAGAGGTGGAACAGGTGCTTTTCAACCTTTTGGATTACATAAAGGATCCGGTTTATCATTTTTATGCGAATTATTAGCAGGAGCTATTACAGGAAGTGGTATGGGAAGAGATAATAAATCTCAGCCATTTAGGAATGGAATGTTCTCTATCTATTTAAACCCTTCTAAATATGTAAAAGGTAAAGAATATGATCAAGAAATAAAGAGATATATAAAATTTTTTAAATCTGCAGAACCTAATAAAGGTGTTGATCAAGTGCTTATGCCTGGAGAAAAAGAAATATATAATGAAAAAGACAGATTAAAAAATGGTATTCCTATGACTAAAATAACCTGGGATGCAATTAAGGATACAGCCATATCTCTTAAAATAGATAGTAAATTAATTAATAAATGCTTATAGGTTGTTGATTAATGAATGACTCACCTTTAGGCTTATTTAAAATTAATTTAATAAAATTTAACATAATAAATTTTATTAATGCATAAAAATGGAAGTGAAATGTCAGAGATTTTAGACTTCTTATCTAAGAGAAGATCTGTTACAGCAAAAAGAATGAGTGAAGGAAATGTCCTGGAAGAACATTTACAGTTAATTCTTAATGCTGGTTTAAGAGTACCTGACCATGGTGGAGTTAAACCATGGAAAATTTCAGTAATAAAAGGTCAAAGAAGAAAAATATTTGATGAGAAAGTCATTCTTAACGAATTTTTAAAAAATAATAATAATGCTTCAGAAGAACTAATTAAAATGGAATCCTCAAGGTTTCAACGTGCTCATACGGTAATTGTAATTTTATCAACTCCAGAACTTGATCATAAAATACCGGAATGGGAACAAGTTTTATCTGCAGGAGCCGTCTGCACTACAATTTTATATGCTGCTCAAGCATTAGGCTATGCTGCACAATGGGTAACAGAATGGTATGCCTATAATAAAAATATTATTAAAGAATTAGGAGGAGATCCAGTGACAGATAAAATTGCAGGATTTATATATATTGGCTCAAAAAATAAAGATCCAAAAGAGAGAACTAGGCCTAATAAAGACGATTACGTAAGTTACTATTAATAATGGTGAGCCCTACAGGATTCGAACCTGTGACAAGCTGATTACGGGACTCAGAACGGCTGTTTTCTGCCGTTTTTTTGACATTTATTTAACCACGAGTCTAATCTAGTCTAATATAGTCTAATATAGTCTAATCTAGTCTTAACCACAAATAGCATAAAATTATAATCTTTAATGGTGGGCCCTCAGAGGTTCGAACTCTGCACCTAGCGATTAAGAGTCGCTTGCTCTACCAAATGAGCTAAGGGCCCGTACTTATTTGATACAGCAAAATATCTTTTTAAGTAAAAATATTCAATGACTTTATTTATACCTACTACAGTATTTTTATAGATAGCTCTAATTTTGATAGTATTTATTCATGTTATTTGTATTTCTTCTGTTATTTGTTAAGATTAATTATGTCTTGGTATTGGTATTTAATTACTGGAATAATTGTTTTCTGCATCGGAGGTCTAGCTACATATTTGACGCATAAAACAGTTGTATGTAGATATCCATATTTTATTGGTGGTGGTACAATAACAATAATGATTTATTTAATAATTCTCTATCTAATGTAAAAATAGATTTCTAAATATATCTCTATACATATTAAATTTTGATTTTTTCCTTGATTTAACTTAATCTAACTAAGGGGGGAAACATTATGGATATAGAAAACAATGTTAATGAGGAACAACTATATAAGGATGCTTTAAATAAATATATGCCTCGCGCAAAACTCAATAAGAGTGGGTACCATTGGGTCGAACGCGAGATTGAAAAACTTGATCCACTCACGCATTACGAGCAAATATGGACTTTAACTACAAGCTATTATCATCGTGATTTTATTTTAAATGTTCTCTACACACTAGGAATGCCTGCCTTTACAATGGCACCTAAGACAAGTGCTATGTTAACAGACAATACGGGTCAAGTTATTAACGACCAACAATTTCGGCTCACTGAAACTCTTCACACCTTTTGGCAGTGGTTCGAATTAGGACCATCTCACCCTGATGTTCGTAGATCTTTAGAGACTGTAAATAAAATTCATATGGCTTTGAATAAAAAATTTCCAGGACATTATCCTGCACGAGACTTCATATATACATGCGTTTGGATTGCTACAGGTTTGCACAGAGTTAAGGTATCAGTAGGTGCAAGAGGTTTTTCTGAAAAACAAAAAATTGCTGCCCATCTTTTTTGGCAAAGCTTGTGTGGTCAATTTCGCAGTCAGGAAGGGCAAATAGAAGAATTTCCTGAGTCTTGGGATGCAATGATGCATCATGCTGAAGAGTTTGAAAACCACCCATGGGCAAAATCAGAATCTGGTAAAAAGCTTGCAGATGCTATCACTCAACAGTTTAATGATGCCTGGTTACCGCGTTGGCTTCACTGGGCAGGTCGACAGTTTGTTTTAGCATTACAAACACTAAGAACTCGAGAAGTTATGCAAATGGGCAATCCTAACCCTTTTATGAGTGTTCTTATTAAAAAAGTTGTTTGGTTTGTCTTCACGATGAAAGAGAGAGTATTGCCTCATTCAAAGATTACAACTCAAGAAAGAGCTCGTAAAAAAAATAAATTGCCACTTACACATCAGGAGCCTAAAATGGCAAAAATATCCCAGTGTCCTTTTCATCCAAATGTAACTAAAAAATTTATAACTAGAAGTAGTTCTTGGTGGAATTAGTATAAAAATGAATTGTTGAAAGATAGATTTATATTAAAGGAGATTTAAATAATGAGTTTATTGAGTTTAATATGTGTTATGACTGTAATAATTTTATTTACAGTTATTAGTATAATTATTTATAGAATGTAATATCATTTCCTGCCTATTTGCATCTAAATTTACAACTATTAGCCACCGTGGTTAAATGGTGGTTAAATAGCCTAAAAAAAACTCTTTAAAAACAAATACTTACAGACGTTCTGACTCTCTGATTAAGAGTCAGCTGCTCTACCAACTGAGCTAAGGGCCCTCATAAATATAAAATAAATTAACTTTATATTTAAAAATATACAACCATTTAGATGTCTCAAATATATTAATTATGCGACTATATCTGGACGGCAATTTACTATTAGTTCAGCCACTGAGGCGGTATTTGATAAAGAAATAACAGTCTTAACTAATTCAGCCAAATCATCAGGTGAAATCATACTATCTATAGAAACACTTTCTACTTCACTTGTCATATCAGTAGCTACATAGCCAGGACAAAGCGCAGTACATCTTACTCCATGATCCCAACCTCCATGTCTAGTTGCATGTGATAATGCTACTGCAGCAAATTTTGTCATAGAATAACCTACAGAGCTTCCATATACAGCTTTGCCGGCGAGAGATGCAACATTAACCACACGCCCAGACCCAGATTCTTTTAGATATGGTAAAGTTAGTCTGGTTAAAGATAAAGGAGCCTTTACATTTACTGTCCACATTCTATCTAAAGCATCTTCATTATCTTCCTGATCATCTACAGAAACAGACTCAACAATTCCTGCGTTATTAATTAAACAATCAATTTTATTAAATTTATCTATAGTATTACTAACCCATTCCTTATGAGTATTTTTATCCATCGCATCAAAATGACAGTTTATAATTCTGTCATCACTAGAATTTTCAATTATATCTTTTAATGAAGACACATTTCTAGCACCTAAACTTAATGAATAACCTGCCTTATATAAACTGCGAGCTATCGCTAAACCTATTCCTCGGTTTGCTCCAGAAATCATTACTACTTTTCCATTTACCTCAATCATACAGGTCTCCTTTTAATATAGTACAATACATCTAACTTCCATACTCCATCGATCTGGAGCATCTTCTCTAGTAGAGGGATCTTCAAAAGCACTGTGAAAGCTAAAAGTACATGGGTTATGTAATGATTCATTATCAGATAATTTCCCATTAGATTTTGCTATAGAACCATGACTATCCCACTGCTTTATAAGTAATGCTTCATCTTTAGTAATTTTATTAAAATAAAACCACTTATGCTTTTTATTGTGTTTAGCAAAATAATTTTCACCTATTCTATCTGCATAATGAATCTCAAAAACTACTAAATCTTCAGGTGAAACTGTACTCGCATCACACAATGCAAGAGGATTTGTTTCAACTGGGTCGTCAACAATATTTCTCCATAAATTAATAATTGCAAATCTACCATGAGCTAATGTTTCGATAACATTATTCTCCGATAATAAACTATTTGATTTTCCGAGTATTAATCTTAAAGTATCATTTTTTCCAGCTGGTTTAGCTAATTGTCTAAATCTTTCTGGTGCACTAGTAAGAGTATAGTCGCCATGAACAATATGAGCAGGGCCTTGAACTTGTTGTCCTCCTTTAATCATTTTTTTATTTTTTTTACCAGAAGCTGAACGAATATTATGGTCAAAAGCATAAACATTTTTAGCACCAGTTTTCTCTCTAACAAAATCCGCACAATGAATATAATATTTATCAAGTACTTCTCTATTATTGAAAAAATTGATGTTTAAATGGTCAATATTACTCGGAATTATCTCAAAACCATTTTTATCTAAATATATCTTTTTTTTACCAAGTTGATCACGTGCATTTATAACTGGCATTTCTACTTTTTCTAAATCTATACCTAAGGAACCTGCATCACTTCCATTAATATCCCTCTTGGTAAGCACTTTTCCATTTCTAAAAAGAGAATTATGCGAGTTTTCAGACATATAATTAAAAAAACCGTTACTGTTCATAAAACTAAAAACTCGCTTTTTGTTTATTAATTAATAATCAAAACTAAAACATTATTCAGATAGTGTAAAGCCCTCACCTATGTGAGTTTCTTTCCACCAACTGCAACTCTCTATATCTTTTGTCATCCATCTAATAAGATTAGGATGATCTCCTAAAGGTAGTTTTGCCCAACTATGTAGGTGCATAGGTGCGGCAACAGCAACATCAGCTATAGTAGGCTGATTTCCAGATAAGAATTTACTATTCTCTAGTCTATTATCTAATATACTTGCTAATTTATGAAAATTTTCTTCTTCGTTTGCAAGTATTGTTTCATCTGTAGTATCACCTAATAAAGGCTTGACGCAGTTCTCAACAAGATAAACATAACATGAACCAAACCAAGAACTACTTTCCCATAATAACCAACGATTAATATCAGCTCTAACTTTAAGGTCTGTGGGATAAGCATTAATATTACCCACTTTTTCTGCCGCATACTGTAGTATTGCATTTGATTCCCATAAAACAAAGTCACCGTCTTTAAGTGCCGGGAATGCAGCATTTGGATTAATTGCTACAAATTCGGGACTTTTTTGCTCAGCCTGAAAATAATCATATTTTTTAACAGTATAATCTGCTCCTACTAATTTAAGACCAGCTAATACTTTTCGACTATTTACTGTTCTCGGATCAAGTAATACTTCCATTGTTTCCCCCCAATAATTTTTAAATTAAAACAATTATAACAAATAAAATAATCTTAGTCATTTTTAAGCTACATAATTATTTAATATAAATTAAATTTTTAAAGACATAACTTCTATAACAATATAAATATTTTTTATAATAAATAATATTAATTAAATATTCGTAGGTGCTATGATTAGAATAAAAGACTTATCAATATCATTTTCTGGTAATAAGTTATTTTCAAATGCAAGCTTCAACATTAATGCCAAAGAAAAAATTGGTTTAATAGGAAGAAATGGTACTGGTAAATCTACATTATTTAAATTATTAAATAATCAAGTAGAGCCAGATTCAGGTTATATAGAATTTTCTAAAAATTATAGTGTAGGTATTTTAGAACAACATATAAGATTTACAGAAGATACAATTATAGATGAAGTATGCACTGTTTTAAATTCAGAAAGAGAATACGAAGTATGGAAGGGAGAAAAAATACTCAATGGATTAGGTTTTACTGAAGATGAAATGTTACAAAACCCAAATATATTCTCTGGAGGTTTTCAGGTTAAAATAAATTTAGCAAAATTACTCTTACTAGAACCTAATTTACTTCTTTTAGATGAGCCTACAAATTACCTGGATATACATTCTATTAAATGGTTAAGAAAATTTTTATTAACATGGGAAAGAGAAATTATACTGATTACACATGATAGAAATTTTATGGATAGCATTATAAGTCATACACTTAATATACATAGAGGTAGCTTTCGTAAAATTTCTGGAAATACAAAAAAAATAAAAGATCAAATTGAACAAGAAGAAGTGATTCATGAAAAAACAAGAATTAACCAAGAAAAGAATAGAAAAAAAACACAGGAATGGATTGATAGGTTTAAATCTAAAGCAACATTAGCTAGCAGAGCTCAATCAAAAATTAAAATGCTTGAGAAACAAGAGGTCTTAGATAAATTAGATAATATAGAAAACTTAGATTTTAAATTTAATTATTTAAATTACAACAGTAAAGAAAGCTTATTAGAATCTAATAATATTAGTTTTGGGTATGATGGTCATAAACTTTTATTAAAAAATTTTTCTACTAAAGTTAATAAGGGAGACAAAATTTGTATCATTGGCAAAAATGGTAAGGGTAAGTCTACACTTTTAAAACTTTTACATGATGAATTAAAACCTCATTCAGGAGAAATAAATGTTCATTCTAAATCAAAAATAGGCTATTTTGGACAAATGAATATTGATAGACTATCTGATAATAGAACTATTTATGAAGAAATGCAGAGTGTTGATAATAATGTAATAGAAACTCAAGTCAGAAGAACTTGTGCACATATGATGTTCTCTGGAGATTTAGCAGATAAGAAAATATCAATATTATCTGGAGGTGAAAAAAGTAGAGTTATGCTGGGTAAAATTCTATTAAAGCCAGTAAATATGCTTTTTTTAGATGAGCCAACTAATCATTTAGACATGGAATCAACTGAAGCATTAATGAACGCAGTATACGAATTTTCTGGCTCAGTTCTTATGGTTTCACACGATGAGTATTTTTTAAATAAAATTGCAAATAAATTAATTATATATGATAACGGAAAGGTATTTAATTTTAATGGAACTTACAAAGAATTTTGTAAAAATATTGGCTGGAAAGATTTGTAATACTTTTATTACCAACCAAATAATCCATCTTTATATCTAGGAATCATTAAATTTCTATTTATATAAGCATTACATACTAATCCCATTCCAAACATTACGCAGATCATAGAAGTGCCTCCATATGAAACTAGAGGTAAGGGAACTCCTACAACTGGGATAAGACCACTTACCATTGCTGTATTAATAAATACGTAATAAAAAATATTAATTGAAACACCTATAACAGCAAAACATGCAAATCTACTTTTACATAACAAACCAATAATCAGTGTATAAAATATTAATAATATAAATAAAATTAATAAAACTAATGTACCTACTATGCCAAATTCCTCTGCTAGTAGAGTAAATATAAAATCAGTTTGCATTTCAGGTAGAAAATTCAAGTGACTTTGAGAACCATTTAAAAAACCTTTACCAAACAATCCACCAGAACCTAATGCTATTTTTGATTGAATAATATGATAACCATCTCCAAGAGGGTCTCTTAAAGGATCTAGAAATGTAAGGATTCGACTCTTTTGATAATCATATAATAAAAACAACCAAACGAATGGAGCTATTAAAATTGCAAATAAGCCGCTAATTAGAAAAAAACATATAGATAAACCAATAACGAATAAAATTGTAAAACTAGCAATAATTAATATTAAGGAACTACCTAAATCAGGTTGTAAAAAAATAATATAAGCAGGTAAAAAAATTAATATTATTGGAATAATAAAATTCTTAATACTAGACCATAAATTTAAATCTTTTTCAGCATGAAAATATCTTGCTAAAGCTAATATTATAGTAAATTTAATTAGTTCACTTGGCTGTAAATTAAATAGACCAAAATTAATCCACCTTTGAGCACCCATACCTGTATTGCCAAAAAAATTTACTGATAGTAATAAAAGTAAGCTTATAAAATAGATATAATAAGATGCACCTAACCAAAACTTAATACTAACAAATGAGACAAAAAAGAATAATAATATTGAAAAGATAAACCTTATTAATTGCTTTGACGCCCATGGCTCCATTGAGCCACCAGCCGCGGAATATAATAGAGCTAGGCCTATAGAAAATATTAATATTAAAAGAATTAATAAAAAATAATTTACAAATAAAAAATTTTCTAAAATATTAGAACCAAATTTTAATATTTTCTCTGATATCATTATTATATTAAGAAACTGAAATATCAGTATCTATACCCTCTATAATTTCTCTACTTTTAATAAGTAAATCTCTTGCTAAAGGAGCTGCTTTACTTGCTCCACCGCCAGCATGCTCTAAAATTACCGTAGTAATATATTTAGGATTATTAAAAGGAGCAAAACCTATAAATAAAGCATGATCTCTTTTCTCAAATGGTAAATCTTTATTCTTGATTATACCAGATTCTCTTTCCTCCTGAGAAATTATTCTAACTTGAGATGTACCAGTTTTACCTGAAATATAAAAACTTTCATCATTAACTCTACTCTTCCAAGCTGTGCCTTTAGGGGTATTTAATACCTTATACATAGCTCTTTTGACTATATTAAGGTGTTCTTGTTTAAAATTACTTGCTTTTCTGATTTTAGCTTCTGTAATCTTTTCACCTGATATTGATTTAACTATATTTGGTTTGATTATATTACCTTTATTAATAATATTTGCTGTCATAATTGCCAGCTCTAATGGCGTAGTTAATAAAAAACCTTGACCTATTCCAACATTAAGAGTTTCTCCCTTCTGCCACTTTTCATTAAAGTTTTTTCTCTTCCACTGTTTATCAGGAATAATACTTTTAGGTGTTCCATAATAGTCATTGTAAAACTCACCAAAACCTAACTGCCTAGCAGTTTCAGCTATTCTATCTATTCCTAAACGTAATGCTAACTCATAAAAATATACGTCACAAGATTGTGCAATAGCATCTTCTATATTTAGATTGCCATGACCTCCTTCTTTCCAACAATGAAAATTTCGATTTCCTAAAGTATAAGTTCCATTACAAAATATTTTTTCATCTTTATTAATTACTCCAAATTTTAATGCTGCTAATGCTACTACAGGTTTAAATGTTGATCCAGGCGGATATAAGCCATTAATAGGTCTATTAATTAATGGTGCATTCATAGTATTTATAATTTTATTCCAGCTTTTATAATCTAATTTCTTAGAAAATATATTTGGATCGAAAGAAGGACTAGATGCAGAACAAAGAATATCTCCATTTTTCGCATCAAGAACTAAAACAGCTCCAATGTTAGAACCAATAGCACCGTGGGCAAAATCTTGAAGATCAGAATTAATAGTAAGTTGAACATCTTTACCAGGAATACTTTTTATTAAACTAAGTCTTCTGATAAATTTACCTGATGCATTGACTTCTACTTCTTCTCTACCAGGGACTCCTCTTAAATAACTATCATAAACCTTTTCTATTCCATTTTTACCTTTTAAAAAAAATGGTATATTTTTTGTAAAATTAATCTCACTATTCTTATTATTAAAATATGAAGTATAACCAACTATATGAGCATAGAAAGAACCCTTGGTATATTCTCTTATTGAAGAAGTTTTTATAGTAACTCCAGGAAGCTCGGGTAAGTTTACATAGATTATTGATAATTCTTTCCAACTTAAATATTCCTTAAGAATAACAGTATTATCTATTATTTCTGCACTATTTATTTTATTAAGACTTAAATTTACGTCTTCATCATTTAAATTTATTAAATTCTTTATTTTATCAATAGTATTAATAAGGTCTAATTTAGAAAAATCATATGCCAGTGCATATACTTTACGGTTGTTAGCAATAGTATCACCTAAAGAATCAATAATTTTACCTCTAGATGGAGCATGATAAACTAAACTTATTCTATTACTATCTGATAAAGTTTTATACTTTTCTCTATCAATAACTTGTAGTTTATAAAGTCTTCCAATTATTGCTGAAAAAACTAATAATTTAAAACTTCCAATTAATAGAACTCTTCTAACAACTTTATTTTTTATTCTTTTATCATTAAGCATATATTAACTAGTTATTTTTTTTAATAAGTATAATTGAAAGAATATCACCATAGGTGAAACTATAATAGATGTTATACACTGAAATATATAATTATAATAATTAGTAGAATGCGTATTAAATAAAATATTTATTAATAGAAATATCATTAACCAAATTGTAATGCTTAATGTTATATAAAATAATGAATGAAAAATATTAACAAGTTCTAATTTATAAATTATTTTAATGAGAATTAATCTAATAGTAAAAGATGCAAATAATGCTGTCCCAAAAAAAGAACCATATAATATATCAGTAAAAACTCCTATAACTGCTACTAATGCCCAACCCATTATATCTGGTCTATGTACTATCCAAAAAGACATAGATATTATTCCTAACAAAGGAGTAATCGAATCGTAACCTTTAGGCATAATTGGCATTATTGCTATTATAGTAAATATTAAACTTGTACATAATGGCGTTAAATACTTAATATTAGATATGATGTTAGAATAAATACTCATATAATTTTCTACTAATCATAATAAATTGGGTCATCTTTTATATCTATACCTCTATCTTTAAGAGACCAATTTAAAATATAAACATAATTTAAATTATTAATATCTATAGATGGTTTAATAATTAAATCACCATTACTCTTTTTCATAACAGTACCAACAAATAAATTTTCAGGAAACTTATTCCCATCTCCTGAGGTAAAAACTTTATCTCCTTCTTTTACTAGAGATAATTCATCATAATTTAAAATTTCTAAATATTTATCATTATTTCCTGATACAATTATTTTGAAATCTTTTTCAAGTATAATTGATGGTACCTTAACAATACCATCTGTAATAGATATTAATCTGGATGAAATATTACCTACTTGATTAATATAACCTAATAAAGAGTTTTTATAAATAACAGGACTTCCATCAGCAATATTATCACTTTTACCTGACATTAAAATTACAGACTTAGTATATGAAAGATTACTTCTAGAAATTATTTTTGATGTGGTAAAATTATACTTTATATCATCTGATATATTTAATAATTTTTTATATTCATTATTTTTTATTTTTAATATAGATAAATTATTAACTAAATTTTTATAATTTTCATTTTCTAAAATTAATATTTTATTATTTTCATGAACATTAATAATATTACTAATATTACTGATGGAATTATTTAAAGTATTTATAGGGGAATATAAAGAACTGATAATAATAGTTGAATAATCTAATACTTTTGCTTTTATAGAATAACTTATATTTGAAAATATAAATGTTGTTAATAATATTGTAAAAGCTAACAAAAAAGATAATATTGTTATTAACTTGTTATTAGAAGTTCTTTCTCTAATAAGTGCTTTAACTCTTTTTAAATTAGAGATATCTGCCATACTTAATAATCCGTTAGTAAAATATTTAATATGCTGTTCGTAAAACTGATTTTAAATTTTTCATTTCGTCTAACACTTTACCTGTTCCTAGAGCTACACTTAATAATGTATCGTCTGCTACCGTCACTGGAAGACCTGTAGCTTTCCTCAAAACTATATCCATACCTGATAATAAAGCACCACCGCCAGTTAATATAATTCCTCTATCTACGATATCAGCTGCTAACTCAGGAGCAGTATTTTCTAGAGCTCTTTTTACAGACTCTATTATTGTTCCAATTGGCTCAGCTAGTGCTTCAGCTACATTTCTTTGAGATAATATTAGTTCTTTTGGAACTCCATTAACTAAATCCCTACCTTTAACAGTATACTTCTCACCATCTCCATCTTCAGGAGAAAAGGCAGAGCCAATACTTTTTTTCAATCTCTCCGCACTCATAGTTCCTATTAATAAATTATGATGACGTCTCATATAAGCTATAATAGCTTCATCCATTTTATCTCCGCCCACTCGAGCAGATTCTGCATAAACAATTCCACCTAATGACAAAACTGCGACTTCAGTAGTTCCTCCACCTATATCAACTATCATTGATCCACTGGGTTCAGTTACAGGAAGACCTGCTCCAATAGCTGCAGCCATTGGTTCTTCAATTAGATATACTTTTCTGGCCCCTGCACGTTCAGCACTTTCATGTATAGCTCTACGTTCTACACCTGTAGAACCTGAAGGCACACATATAACAATAATTGGTGATGTAAAAGCTCTTCTATTATGTACTTTTTGGATAAAATGCTTGATCATTTCTTCTGCAACTTCAAAATCTGCTATAACGCCATCTCTTAATGGCCTAATAACTTCAATATTACCAGGTGATCTACCTAACATTTCTTTTGCTTCTAATCCTACAGCCAAAACTTTATTTTTACCGTCGGAGTTTAGTATGGCTACTACAGAAGGTTCATTTAATACTATACCTTGATTTTTTACGTAAACTAAAGTATTAGCTGTTCCTAAATCTATAGCCATATCAGTTGACCAAAGACCTGTTAATTTTGAAAACATAAAAATTCTATCCTTTACTATTAACTTACAGAATTATTCATAAGCGCTTTTTTTTCTCTCTTAATTATTAATTTATTTAAAGCACCTATATAAGCTCTTGCTGCAGCCACCATAGTATCTGTATCAGCTGCTTGACCATTAACTGATCTTCCATTTTCTATCAGCCTTACTGTAACCTCTGCTTGGGCATCAGTTCCTTCTGTCACTGCATTAACTGCAAATAACTGTAATGTATAATTACCCTCTACAATTGAGGATATAGCTTTAAATATTGCATCTACAGGCCCATCACCGTGCATTTCAATTTCTTCAATATTATCAAAAACAGATAAATTAATTTTTGCTAAAGCAGGTCCCTTGGAACCACACTCCAATGATAATGAATTAAACTTAACAAATTCTCCAGAATCAGAAATACCATCATCAACTAAAGCTATAATGTCCTCATCAAAAATATCTTTCTTTTTATCAGATAAATCTTTAAACCTATGGAAAGCATCATTTAACTGATTATCAGAAACCTCATAGCCTAGTTCACTTAATTTAGATTTAAAGGCATGACGTCCTGAATGTTTACCCATGACTAAGGTAGATTTATTTAAACCTACTGATTCTGGAGTCATAATTTCATATGTACCTGCATGCTTTAGCATACCATCCTGATGAATTCCTGATTCATGAGCAAAAGCATTAGCACCTACTATAGCCTTATTAGGTTGAACTGAAAATCCTGTAATTGCAGATAAAAGTCTAGATGACCTTGTAATTACTTCGGTATTAATATTTGTAGTAAATGGTAATAGATCTTTTCTAGTTTTTATTGCCATTACTACTTCTTCCAAAGAAGTATTTCCTGCTCTTTCACCAATTCCATTAATAGTACATTCAATTTGTCTAGCACCTTCTTTTACAGCTGCCAAAGAATTAGCTACAGCTAAACCTAAGTCATTATGACAGTGAACACTGATAGTAGCTTTATCTATATTTGGGACCCTATTTTTAAGCATATTAATTAAAGAACCAAATTCTTCAGGTATGGCATACCCAACTGTATCAGGAATATTTATAGTGCTAGCTCCTGCTTTTATGGCTCCTTCAACACATCTACATAAAAAATCATGTTCTGTTCTAGACCCATCTTCTGGACTCCACTCAACATCATCTACTTTATTTCTCGCATAAGAAACACTATCTATCACCATATCTAAAACTGCTTCAGGTTCCATCTGAAGTTTATACTTCATATGCAAAGGACTTGTAGATAAGAAAGTATGTATTCTTTTTCGCTTAGCAAACCTTAACGCTTCTGCAGACCTATCAATATCTTTATGAGCTGCTCTAGATAAAGAACATATAATAGGGCCATCTAAAGTATCTGAAATCTTCTTTACAGACTCAAAATCTCCGTTAGATGCAATAGCAAAGCCTGCTTCTATTATATCAACTCCAAGAGATTGAAGAGTTTCCGCTATTCTTAATTTTTCTTCTAAATTCATTGAACACCCTGGAGATTGTTCGCCATCTCTAAGTGTAGTATCAAATATTAATACTTCATCTGAAGAACTCTTATTAATTTTATTATTTTTTTTATATTCCATTATTATCTCCCATAGACTATTAAAATCTCAATTTAACCCAAAGTATTCTTTAATACTTTGGGAAAGTAAGTCGAGATCCAAGCAGAGCTATAAGTAAACTCGTGGTTAATAATTCTATAGTTAAATGAAATAATTTCATTTTCTTACTCACTTGTTTATATTTAATTCTAATATGCGCCTAGAATACGAAGGATTCAAGCACATTTTGAATATATCTATAAATTTAAAAAAAAATATTTTTTATAGAAAGCTAGTTTTTATCTTTATCGACAAGTTTTTGTTCAGCTATCCAAGGCATCATGTCTCTTAATTTTTTTCCAACTTCTTCAAGTTGATGCTCTGCTGCTCTTCTTCTAGTTGCTTTAAAACTTGGTTGATTAACTTTGCATTCCTGCATCCAATCTCTAGCAAATTTTCCTGACTGAATATCTTCAAGAACTTTCTTCATTTCTTTTCTGGTATCTTCGTTAATTATTCTTTTACCTGTTACATAATCGCCGTATTCAGCTGTATTTGATATAGAATACCTCATATTAGCAAGGCCACCTTCATACATTAAATCAACAATAAGTTTTACTTCATGTAAACATTCGAAATAAGCCATTTCAGGCGCATAACCAGCTTCTACTAGAGTTTCAAAACCAGCTGTAATCAATTCAGATAAACCTCCGCACAGAACAACTTGTTCTCCAAATAAATCTGTCTCACATTCCTCCTTAAATGTTGTCTCTATTATTCCAGCTCGGCCCCCGCCTACAGCGCACCCATATGATAAACCTATATCAAGTGCATTTTTAGTTGAATCTTGTGCAACAGCTACTAGAGATGGAACTCCTCCTCCTCTTAAATATTCAGATCTAACAGTATGACCAGGTCCCTTAGGAGCTAACATAAATATATCTATATCTTTTCTAGGTTCTATTAATCCAAAATGTATATTTAATCCATGAGCAAAGCCAAGTGCAGACCCTGGTTTCATATTGCCTTCTAAACTTTCTTCCCAAATCTGGGACTGTAGCTCATCTGGCGTAGCCATCATCATTACATCTGCCCATTTTGCTGCATCTGCAACATTCATAACTTCATAACCGGCTTCTTTTGCTTTAGAAACTGAAGAGGAATCTTCCCTTAATGCTATTCTAACATTCTTAACACCACTATCTTTCATATTAGCGGCATGAGCATGTCCCTGACTTCCATATCCAATTACTACTACATTTTTTGATTTTATTAGATTAACATCACAATCTCTATCGTAATACACTCTCATTATATTTCTCCATATTAATATTTAATTATCTTTTTAGTAATGCCTTTTCACCTCTAAGGATTGCTACTGCTCCTGTTCTAGAAACTTCTACTAATCCTAATGGCTGCATTAATTTAATAAATGCATCTAACTTCTTAGCTGAGCCAGTTAATTCAAATACAAATGATTGATTTGAACTATCTATAACTCTAGCTCTAAATATATCTGCAACTCTAAGAGACTCAACTCTTCTTTCACCTTTAGCTTTTACTTTAACTAAAAGTAATTCTCTATTTACAAAAGATCCTTCATTATTTAAATCAACTACTTTTCTTACTGGAACTATTCTTTCAAGTTGCGCTTTAATTTGTTCAATAACCATAGTTGTTCCAGTAACCATAACAGTTACCCTTGATAAATTTCTATCCTCATCAACCTCAGCTACAGTTAAACTTTCGATATTATAACCTCTTGCTGAAAACATACCTACAACTCGCGCAAGTACACCTGATTTATTATCAACTATAACTGAAAATGTATGTGTATTTATATCATTCAATAAAAAGTATCCCTTATATATTTTTTACAATAGCAATTTTCTACATTTAATTGATTATAATGTAAAACTTTTAAATTCTTATATAATATATATCAAATATTAATGAATATAAACTTATTATCTGTATACTAATGGTTTTGAAATACCTATTGCCCATATAGCGGAAATTTCATTAAATAAATTACCATTTATATATCCATCAACTTCATCATCACTTATTGTTTTACTTGCAATTAAACATGCTGTTCCATGAACAATAGACCACGCAGAATTAATAGCAGAATTCATTGAAACTCTTTTTCTTAAATCATCTAAACTAAAACTTTCTTTTACAGCATCAAAAAATAATTCATGAAAATCATCATAAGAATTTATCCTATCTTTATTAGAAAGAGTTTGTGAGAACATAAAAATAAAAATTTCAGGGTTGCTATTTGCATATTGTAAGTAATTTTTTCCAAGTATAGAAAGTTTTTTATTTTCTTTAGATTCGTTAATTAAAATTTTATTTTTTAAATAGTTTATAAACTCATTTTTACAATAATATATAGAAGCAATAATTAAAGCTTGTTTATCATTAAAATGATTATAGGGGGCAGCAGGAGATACATTTAGCAATCTAGCTGCTTTTCTTATAGAAAATTTTTCTAAATTATTATTTTTTACAGAATCTAACACCTTTTTAATAAGAAGATTTTTAAGGTCGCCATGATGATATTTATTTTGTTCATCCATACCTAAAATCCTTAACTATAATTAAATTATATCTAAGTATTTGTGTTTATAATAAAGCCAATCCTTCAGCGGTTTGAGTCTCTTTATCATCTTTATCGCTTAATTTCATTTCATTATGAGCTGCACCAGCTGGAATCATTGGAAAAACATTTTCCATTTTAGCAACACAAACATCCATCAAAACAGGGCCATCATGATCAAGCATTTCATTTATAGAGCTTTTTAATTCATTTGGATCTGTAACTCTCATACCTTTTATTCCAAAAGAATTAGCTAAAGCAATAAAATCAGGCAATGAATCTGTATAAGATTCAGCATATCTTCCTCCATGAAAAAATTCCTGCCACTGTCTAACCATTCCCATATATTCGTTATTTAAAATAAAAATTTTCACTGGTATATTTAATTGTCTTAATGAAGAAAGCTCTTGCATATTCATCAAGAAAGATGCTTCTCCTGCAACACATATTACAGGTTTTTTAGGATGAGCAACTTGGACTCCTATTGCAGCGGGAAAACCGTATCCCATTGTACCCAAACCTCCAGATGTCATCCATCTATTTGGTTTATAGAAATCTAAATATTGTGCAGCCCACATTTGGTGTTGTCCAACTTCTGTTGTAATGAATGCATCCCTACCCTTAAGCTCATTATTAAGTACTTGAAGTGCTTTTTGTGGTTTAATAATCTTATCAGAGTCGGAAAAAGATAAACAGTCTTTTTTCTGCCACTTATTAATTGTATTCCACCATTTATTAAGACTCTTTTTATCAATTTTACTTTTAGCAAGTTTAAATTCTTTTAACATCATATCCAAAATGTAATAACAATCACCTATTAAAGGAATATCTATCTTAACATTTTTATTTATAGAAGAAGGGTCTATATCAATATGTATCTTTTTAGAATTTGGAGAAAAATATTTTAAATTACCCGTTATTCTATCATCAAATCTAGCACCAACACATAGCATTACATCACAATCATGCATAGCCATATTTGCTTCATAAGTACCATGCATGCCTAACATTCCTAGGAAGTTTTTATTATTTGCTGATACTGCTCCTAACCCCATTAAAGTCTGTGTTATTGGAATATTAAGATAATCTACTAAATCAGTTAATAGCCTTGATGCTTTTGTACCTGAATTTATAACTCCTCCTCCAGAATAAATTATCGGTTTTTTAGCTTTAACTATTGCATCTATAGCCAATTTTACATTATTTAATTTAGCTTTTTTAGCTGGCTTATAAGACGCCATACTCTTTACTTTTATTGATTTAAAATTAGTAACAGAATTTTGTACATCCTTTGGAAGATCAATTACTACTGGTCCCGGCCTTCCAGATCTTGCCACATAAAAACCTTCAGCAATTGTACTCTCTAAATCCTCAATATCCTTAACCAGATAATTATGTTTAGTACATGAGGCAGTAATACCAACTGTATCAGCTTCTTGAAATGCATCAGTTCCAATTAAATGTGTCGGCACTTGTCCAGTTAAACATAGTAAAGGGATACTATCCATAAGTGCATCCGTTAAACCTGTTACAGCATTGGTAGCTCCTGGACCCGAAGTAACTAAAATCACTCCAACCTTTCCAGTAGATCTAGCATATCCTTCAGCCATATGAACTGCGGCTTGCTCATGTCTGACTAAAACGTGTCTAATTCTATTTTGTTTGAATATCGCATCATATATAGGTAACACTGCACCACCTGGATAGCCAAATATAACTTCAACGTTTAAATCTGCTAAAGTTTTTATTATAATTTCAGAACCCGATAATCTCATGCAAAATCCTATTTAGATTAAAATATGTTAAAAAATATATATTTTTAAAATATAATTAAGACCTTATTAATACAATTTATTATATAAAGACAAGACATTACTACAATATTTATCAATATTTTCATAAAAATTAACTATTTCATAATCAGCACTATACTGATGCTTAAACCAGGTCTCTTGTCTTTTTGCATATTGATTAGTATGATTTATTGTAATCTCTGATGCTTCTTCAAGAGAAATTTCATTTCTATTGACTGATAACAATTCTCTTACTCCATGTGCTTTCATTATTGGTAAACTGTTATCAAAGCTTTTAAGTATAGAAACTTCTTCTAAAGCACCCTGCTCTATCATTTTAAAAAATCTATCTCTAATATTTATACGAAGTAATTTTCTATTTGATAATAGTTTAATTTTGAGAAATTTATTAGGAATCTTATTAGACCTTTTATCACTTAACCTCAATTCATATAGAGTCTTACCTGTTTCTAACCACACTGAGTATGACCTAATTAATCTTTGCCTATCATTAACACTAATATTGTATATGAGTTTTTCATCAATATTTTTTAATCTAGTATAAAAGTTTTCATTACCTTCATTTAATAAAACATCTTCTGCTTCTTTTCTATACTTTACGGAAGTTAAAGGTACATCACTAATACCATCTATCAATGATTTAATATATAACCCAGAACCACCAACTAAAATCGGAATAATTCCTTTTTTAAGTGCAGATTTTATTTCATATGATGCTCTTTCACTCCACATTAGTGCCGAGCATCTATTTCTACCAGAAATATAACCGTATAATTTATGATTGACCGTATTTTCTGAATATTTGTCAGGCCTAGCTGTAATAATCCTTAATTCCTTATAAACCTGCATGCTATCAAAATTAATTATAACTCCATTAATTTTTTTACATAGACTAGTTGCAAATTCTGATTTTCCAGAAGCTGTAGGACCGGCAATAACAATTATAGGGCTTGAATTATTTATTTTAATTTTTAATCCTTATGTAATTAATTTTTACTTAATTTTAGAGCTATGTAAGATAAAGTTCCTTTTCGATTTATTAATAATAATGCAAAATCTCTAGAAGATCTAATCTCTTCATTTACTCTCATTTCCACATCAGTTGGAGTAAAAACCTTATTTTGAGATACTTCTATAATGATATCCCCAGGAAGAATACCCTTATCGGACGCATCTGTTTCTGATCTCACATTAAGAATTAATACACCATTAAGATTATTAGGTATATTAAATTTAGTCCTGTAATCATTTGATATATTACTTAAAAGTAAGCCTAATTCTTCTATCTCTAAAGTTTCATCCTTATTAATTTTTGGTTTGGCTGCTGAAATATCTTGCTCTTCTTCCATTTCTCCAACTATAACTTGAAGTTGCATGGATATACCATTTCTCCAAACTTCAACAGAAACAGGTTTATCTATTTCAGTTTCAGCTACAATTCTTGGAAGGCTTCTCATATCTTCAACATTTTTACCATCAAATTTAATTATAACATCACCAGATTTAATACCTGCTAATTTAGCTGGTCCATCAGGCATAACTCCAGAAATAAGCGCTCCTTTAGTTACATCTAACCCTAAGCTAGAAGCAATATCATCAGTTACGGTTTGGATCCTTACTCCTAGCCATCCTCTTTTCGTTTTACCGTATTTACCTAATTGAAATATTACTCCTTTAGCTAAATTTGAAGGAACTGAAAAACCTATGCCCACACTTCCCCCGCTTGGAGAGAAAATTGCTGTATTGATACCTACTACCTCACCATCTAAGTTAAACAAAGGTCCTCCAGAATTGCCTCTATTTATTGATGCATCGGTCTGAATAAAATCATCGAAAGGTCCAGCACTAATATCTCTTCCTCTTGCTGAAATAATACCTGCCGTAACTGTATTAACCAATCCAAAAGGATTTCCTATAGCTAAAACCCAATTCCCAACTTTAGCTGTATCTGAGTCCCCCCAACTAACTGTAGGCAGCTTATCTTCTGTTTCAATTTTTAAAAGGGCTAGATCAGTTTTCTTGTCCTTTCCTATTAATTTAGCTTTAAATGTTCTATTATCTGTTAAAATTACATTAATAGATATAGCATCCTCTATCACGTGATTATTTGTTACTATTAGACCGTTTTCATCAATTATGAATCCCGAACCCATCGCTTGTTGTGGCCTTCTTTCTCTAGGAGGCCTTTGCCCACCACGCTTTTCAAAAAAGTCATTAAAAAAATCTTCAAAAGGAGAACCTGGTGGAAATTTTGGGGCACCTGGAGCCGTTGGTTCTAATGACATAGTTGTCGATATACTAACTACAGCAGGAGAAAGTCTAGCAGAAAGCTCTGAAAAGTCAGGTGGATAACTATCTGCAAGAGAATTAAAGGAAAAAGCTATAACTAGAATAAAAGATGTTAAAACAGCTCTAGAAGAAGAAAAATTTAATGACATAATACTACCTTTTTTATTTTACAATATAATGACTATATAATAATCAACTATTCAAGAATATTTCCATTATATTAAAATCTATTAATGAAACAAAGCATATACCTATTTACATAATAAAATATAATTCCGATCACTTTTTATATAATTATATAAAGTGTTATAGTTCCTATTAAAAGAAACAAAAAACCAATTACTCTAATTGAATTACTATTTAAACTAAAAATATAGTTTAACATTTTTTTTACATAATCTGGAAAAAGAGCATAAATTATACCTTCAAATATAAAAACTATAGATATAAAAAAAAACACTAAACTTATTATATCTAAATCAATATTCATAGAGTATAAAAATAATTATTATTTTCCATCAATATTACTAAAAAAATTGAAAAACTCACTATCTGGTGACAAAACCATAGTAGTATCTTCATCACCTAATGCAAGACTATATGCTTTCATAGATCTATAAAAAGAAAAAAATTCAGGATCTCTACTAAAAGCTTCCCCTAATATTTTATTTTTACCTGCATCACCTTGACCGCGAAGGATTTCTCCATCTCTTTCAGCATTAGCTAAAAGGACCGTTCTCTCTCTTTCTGACTCTGATGTTATCTTTCTTGCTTCTTCAGCTCCTTCTGCCCTAAATTGAGCTGCCTCTTGTTGCCTTTCAGTTTGCATTCTTCTAAATATAGCTTCAGAATTAGCTGGTGGTAAGTCGGCTCTTCTTATTCTAACATCCTCAACTTTTATGCCAAATTCTTTAGCTTCTTCTGCAACTAAATTTCCGACTTCATCTAAAAGTACTTTTCTTTTGTTAGATATAACATCTTTAAGAGGCACTCGTCCTAAAACTTGTCGCAAACTATCATTTAAAATAGACCCTAATCTATTTCTTAATGCAGTCTCATATCTAACTGATTGATAATATCTAAGTGGATCAGTTATTATATATCTTGCAAATGCATCAACTATAAGTCTTTTTTTATCTGAACTAATTATTTCTTCTCTAGGATTATCAAATAATATTAATCTTTTATCAAAATATTCAACATTCTGCATTAAAGGTATTTTAAATTGTAATCCAGGTTCCTTTATCAACTTTACAGGTTCTCCAAATTGTAAGACTAATGCTTGAACTCTTTGATCAACATAAAAAAAACTAGAGCCTCCAACGAAAAATAATAATAAAATAAATATAATTAAAGCTATTTTCTTAGATTTCATCTAGAATCTCCAC
>JAQWLZ010000012.1 GCA_029247025.1 Alphaproteobacteria bacterium
ATTTTGAAAGAAAAATAGTTACAACAATTATGAAAACAGAAGTAATAATATACATATATAACGGAATAGGTAATTCGTACCTTACATTCAGTCCATGAGAAAATGCGATTGAAGGAAAAAAAACAATAGATATAACTCCAAGTAATATATTACTTAGTAGGTAAAAATGGTATTTTTTTACCATCGGTTACATTTTTCTTAACTATAGTTTTATTTTTGGTACATCCAATTTTAATAAATAGTTCTACCTGCCCTAAACCATCTTCACCTTTGCAGAGATTTATTGGTAAATTTGACTTTGCATCAATTAAATCATCATGTAGAACTTTATTACATATTAAATCAGTAACTTTTACCTGAGAGTTCATCTCTGACAAATTAACTATAAAAACTTCTAATGTCTCTGAAGAATAGGCTGAAGATTGACTAAATAATATAAAAACGAATAATACTTTTAAAACTATTTTTTTCATATGTAACTTTCTGACAATGAACTACTAAAATAATAACATTGATTTCAATACATTACTAACTATTAGTTATTTATCAATCCTTAAAAGTATAATTATTAATAGTAAATACTATATAAATATTTATGATTAATTAGCTTAAAGAAAACTATTTTTGATATGGACAAATATTATATTTTAAGATTTATAATTTAGTTGGGTTAGGCATGTCTTTATATACTTTTTCAGGATCGAAAGATTTTTTATCCTCAATAAATTTTAGTGGTTTATCTATATTTTTTTCTCCAACCAGAACTTCTCTATAAAAACAACTTCTATATCCTACATGACATGATGCTTCATTTCCTCCAAGAAGAGGTTCCGCCAGAGAAACTTCTATAACTAAGCTATCTTGATCATCATCTATAAGCATTCTCTCAACTTTTTGAAACATCCCAGAAGTCTCACCTTTTTTCCATATACTTTCTCTAGACCTAGACCAGTAATGAGCTAAACCAGTAGATATAGTTAGCTGCATAGCATCTTCATTCATGTATGCAAACATAAGGACTTCTTTTGTTTCAGTGTGTACAGTAATACATGGAATAACTCCATTATCATCAAATTTAGGAGCAAGCTCCACTCCTTCTTCAACCTGTTCTATAGAAATTCTTTTTTTAAAGTTCATTTAATAACCAAAATAATTAAAGTTAAACATTATAATTCTCTGATACTTACATAAAAAACACATAAATTAAAAGAAATAATCTTTGAAAATTACTAATAGTACATATATATATTACTATGCTATATTAAATAAAGTATTTCATTAGATTACGGAGCCATAATGACTAAGGATAAAACTATAAATAAGCCTATTACAAAACCGACAAGAGAAGAAGCAATGGATGCAGTAAAAACAATGATTGCATGGGCAGGCGATGACCCAACTAGAGAAGGTTTACTAGAAACGCCAAAGAGAGTTATCAAGGCATATGAAGAGTTTTTTGCGGGGTATGAAATGGACCCTGATGATATTTTAAATAAAACTTTTGAAGAAGTAGCTGGATATGATGAAATGATAATTATCAAGGATATTCGTTTAGAATCTCATTGTGAACATCATATGGTTCCAATATTAGGTAAAGCTCATCTGGCTTATATACCTAATAATCGAGTAGTAGGAATAAGTAAATTAGCAAGAGTTGTAGATGTATATGGTAAAAGACTACAAACACAAGAAACTATGACTGCGCAAATAGCTGAAAGTATAAATAGAGTACTTAAACCAAAAGGAGTAGCAGTAGTAGTTGATGCAGGTCACCAGTGTATGACCACTAGAGGAATTCATAAAACAAATGCTACAACTATCACTAGTCAAATGCTAGGTGTTTTTAGAAGTGATTATAGGACTAGATCTGAATTTATGAATTTAATAAATAGTTAACTTTGCAAATATATTAATCGGAAAAGTTTATGGGTAATGCAACTATTACACCTTCAATTCCAATAATTTTGGCGTCAGCTTCTAAAATTCGTTCTAAAATTTTACAAAAAACTGGTATGGAATTTTCTGTAATAATTTCAGATATAGATGAAGATAAATTAAAAGAAAAGATGATTAAAAAAAGTATTCCCGAGATGGCAATTATATTAGCCTCAGAAAAAGCATTAAATGTCAGCAAAACCAACCCAAATAGTTATGTAATAGGCGCAGATCAAATTTGTAATTTAAATAATAATATATTTAGCAAACCAAATACTATGGATAACGCAATTGAACAGTTAAAAAAGTTATCAGGAAAAACCCATAAACAAACTAGCGGAATAAGTTTATATTTTAATAGTAAACTAATTTGGTCAGACTATGAGGAAGCAGAACTTACAATGTATGAAATTAAAGAAAAAGAAATAATAAAATATTTAAAAATAGATAAGCCATTTAATAGTTGTGGTTCATATAAATATGAATCTTTAGGAATTAATTTATTTTCTAAAGTCACTGGTAATAATGAAACTATTCAAGGTCTGCCTCTAATAAAACTTTTAAAACAATTGAGAAAAAATAAAATTTATTCGGTAAATAATATTAAGGTTTAGTAAGAAATGAGTATTTTTAAAATACATAATACTTTAGGAAACAAGAAAGAGAAATTTATTCCTATAAATAAAGACCATATAAGAATATATGCTTGCGGGCCAACTGTGTATAATTATGCACATATTGGAAATGCTAGAATGGCTGTGGTCTGTGATTTACTAGTAAGGTTTATGCGATCTATTTATCCAAAAGTTACATATGTTTCTAATATTACAGATATAGATGATAAAATTATAAATGCTTCTTTAGAAACAAATACTCCAATAAAAGAATTAACTACTAAATATGAAAAAATCTATAATCAGAATATGGGCGAATTAGGGGTATTAAAACCAGATATACAGCCTAGAGCTACAGACCATATTAAAGAAATGATTTCTCTAATAGATCAATTGATTAAACAAAATAATGCCTATGTGTCTGATAATCATGTTTTGTTTAATGTTTCATCTTATAAAAATTATGGTTTATTATCTGGAAGAAATAAAGAAGATCAAATTGCTGGAAGTAGAGTTGAAGTGGCTAACTATAAAAATAATTCTGGTGATTTCGTTTTATGGAAGCCTAGTTCTCAAGACCAGCCAGGCTGGGATTCCCCTTGGGGTAAGGGACGTCCAGGTTGGCATATAGAATGCTCAGCAATGTCTGAAAAAACTCTTTCTTTGCCTTTTGATATCCACGGAGGGGGATTAGATTTAACTTTTCCTCATCATGAAAATGAAATAGCTCAAAGTTGTGCTGCACATAAATTTGATGAGCCACAAGATTATGCAAAATATTGGATTCATAATGGATTTGTAACTATGGATGGAGAAAAAATGTCTAAGTCTCTTGGTAATATATTTTTAGTGAATGATTTACTAAAGAAATATCCTGGAGAAACTCTTAGACTTTCTCTAATATCTTCACATTATAGACAACCCTTAAATTGGAATTCAAAAATAATTGAACAGGCTCAAAAAATTCTCGATCGTATATATAGAATTCTTAAAGATAATGAGAATATATCCATTGATGAAAGCATACATGCATCTGATAATGTAGTTGAAGCTTTATCAGATGATTTAAATACTTCTCAAGCAATGTTTGAAATTAATTTAATTGCTGATAAGTTATCAAAGAGTAATAATAAAGATAAGAGTACCTTAAAAGGAGAATTAGTCTCATCTGGAAAAATACTTGGTTTATTTCAACAATCTCCCAGTGAATGGCTTAAATATGGAAAAACTAATAATAATATAGATAGTAATTTTATAGAAGAGTTGATACTTAAAAGAAATAAAGCAAGAGAAGGTAAAAATTTTCAAGAAGCAGATAAAATTAGAGATGAATTGACTAATATAAATATAGAGATAGAAGATACTATTAATGGTACAATCTGGCGTAGTAAAAATTAAAATAAAGTATACATGATAATATAATGACTAATAATAATACAAAAATTTCAATTACTTTTCCTGATGGTAATTCCAAAGAATATGATAAAGGAATTACAGGTTATAAAATAGCTGAGAGCCTTGCTAAGTCTCTTGCTAAAGAAGCAATAGCTGTAGAAATAAATAATGAAATATCTGATTTATCTTTAGAAATAAATAATGATTCAAAACTTAAAATAATTAAACGTAATGATGATGAAGCTTTAGAACTTATTCGTCATGATTGTGCTCATGTCATGGCCGAAGCTGTACAAGAATTATTTCCTGAAACTCAGGTCACAATAGGACCAGCAATTGATAATGGGTTCTATTATGATTTTGCTAGAGAAAAAGCATTTACTACCGATGATTTAGAAATAATTGAAAAGAAGATGCATGAAGTTATTAAAAGGAATTCTTCTTTTGTTAGAGAAGTATGGAATAGAGATGAGGCGATCTCTTTTTTTAAAAATAAAAAAGAAGAATATAAAGCTGAATTAATTTCAGATTTACCTAAAGATGAAAATATAACAATTTATAAGCAAGGAGACTGGACTGACTTATGTAGGGGACCACATTTACCCTCTACTAAACATGTTGGTAAAGCATTTAAATTAATGAAAGTAGCTGGAGCATATTGGAGAGGAGATTCTTCAAATACAATGCTTACAAGAATATATGGAACGGCATGGAGAAATGAAGAAGAGCTTAATAATTATCTTATCATGCTAGAAGAAGCTGAAAAACGTGATCATAGAAAGCTAGGACGAGAAATGAACTTATTTCATTTCCAAGAAGAATCTCCTGGTTCCGTTTTTTGGCATACTAAAGGTTGGCTACTTTTTCAAACATTAGTTAATTATATGAAGAAAAGGCAAGACGCAGCTGGTTATGAAGAGATAAATACTCCTGATATTATGGATCGCTCACTATGGGAAAAATCAGGACATTGGGATAAATTCGGGGAGAACATGTTTACTACTGAAGAAAGAGAAGATAGATTATATGCTCTTAAACCTATGAATTGTCCTGGAGCTGTTCAAGTATATAAACAAGGAATTAAAAGTTATAGAGATTTACCATTAAAATTATCTGAATTTGGAAAAGTCCATAGATATGAGCCTTCTGGTGCTCTTCATGGATTAATGAGAGTAAGAGGCTTTACGCAAGATGATGCCCATATATTTTGTACAGAAGACCAAATTACAGAGGAGTGTAAAACTGTATGTAGCCTAATTATAAGCATTTATAAAGATTTTGGTTTTGAAAATATTCATATTAAATATTCTGACAGACCTGAAAAAAGAGTAGGAAGTGATGAAATATGGGATAAATCAGAAGAAGCACTAAAAATAGCAATTGAAGCAACCGGTTTATCTTATACGCATAATCCTGGTGAAGGAGCTTTTTATGGCCCAAAAATAGAATTTGTTCTAAGAGATGCAATCGGCAGAGATTGGCAGTGCGGAACTCTTCAAGTGGACCTAAATTTACCTAGCAGACTATCAGCTAATTATATAGCTGAAGATGGGCAGAAATATGCTCCGGTTATGCTTCATAGAGCATTATTTGGTTCTATTGAGCGATTTATAGGCATTCTGATAGAAAATTATTCTGGTCGTTTACCATTATGGCTCTCTCCTACTCAAATTGTTATAGCTACAATTACTTCTGATGCGGACTTATATGCTAAAGAAGTTTTAAAATTATTTAAAGAAAATGACTTGAGAGTAGAAATTGATATTAGAAACGAAAAAATAGGTTATAAAATCAGAGAGCATAGTACGGCTAAAATACCTATATTAGTTATTATTGGTAAACAAGAAGCTGAAAAAAGAGAACTTTCAATTAGAAGATTGGGATCTAATAACACAGAGACTAGTAGTCTAGAAACTGTAGTAAATGATTTTAAAATTCAATCTAAGTCGCCGTAATATCTTAATATGATAAAGAACATATTTATAGGTATTATAAAACTATATCAATATATTATATCGCCAATGTTGGGATCTCACTGTAGATTTAATCCTACCTGTTCAAACTACGCAATAGAATCAATAAAGAAACATAATATGATTAAAGCAATTTACATTTCATTTCGACGCATATTGCGCTGTCATCCTTGGGGAAAATCAGGAGATGACCCAGTTCCTGATTAATAAATAATTGACGTTAAACAGGATATTATTCCAATTACTACTAGCCAACTTCCAAATATTTTAGAACCTATAAAAATATATTTTCTACTTATAAATTTAAATATATTTATAAATAAACCTGTGAGCATAATAATAATCATTATGTTTCCTCCTGGATAATTTATAAAACTTTTTATAGAAAATGCTTCAATATCTTTTAAGCCTATATGCAAAGAACTAATAAAAGAAAATATTATTACAATCAAATATTTCAAAATAATTTTATGAGGACTGAACCACAATAAAATTCCTAAAAATATATTTAACATATATAAAATTATTAATGGAAATTTATCAAATCCAAAAATAAAATCGATATTGTAATAAAAAATAAAATCTAAAATTATATTGAAGAATATTTGACACAAAATAAATATAAATAGAAATATTGTTAATATAAAAAATAATAATTTATTCTTACTTTGAATTAATAATAATGAGACGCCCAAAATACTTAATAAAAATATATAATTACTCAGGATGTTATATAAGCCTGATAAAAATAATCCATAATCTTTTATAGGAGTGAATAATACTTTAAAAGTAGATAGTGAAACTAAAAATACTAATACACTTACAATTATTAGGTTAATATTTTTATTAAGCATCAAAAATAATTTCTTAAAATAAGAAAAACTCCTGAAATAAAAATAAATATTCCTAATAATCTAGAGATTTTACCATCATAAAAATTGTTCAGAATATAGCCCAATAATATGCCTACTAAATGAATTAACCCTGTAGATATAACAAAACCAACTATAAAACTTAAAGGATCTATTGCTTTTGGTATTTCACTTCCATGAGCATAGCCATGAAATATTGCAAAAAAAGATATTATTAATAAGGCAATAATTTCATTTGGAAACCATTTAAGAAATATAAATAAACCTAAAATTATTACAGATAAAGCTATTATATACTCAACATAAATAAATATAAGTATATTTGATATAGATATTATAGCCCCTATACACATCACTAGAGGAAAAGATACTGGAAGTGACCACATACGTCTTCCACCCATCTGCGCACCCCAAATACCAATTCCTAACATAACTAAAAAATGGTCTAATCCTAATATAGGATGACTAAAACCGCTTCCAAATCCAGAACTATTAGATGTTATTGAGTGGGCATTAGCTTCATTAAGAAGTATTAATGTAATTAAAGGTATATTTAAAATTAAATTAATTAAATATCTCATAAACCAGACCAAAATATATTTTTTATTTATAGTTTAAATTATTTTTATTAAATATCTACTATTACTTGACTAGAATATATTTTGTGACATGTTGCCATGTGTATCTAGTTTACTTTTTATAAAGAAGCCAGTTTATATAATATTTAATCTCATTAGAAAGAATAATATGTCTGAAGAATTACGTAATATTGCAATTATTGCACACGTGGATCATGGAAAAACTACATTAATCGACTCTATTATGAAACAAAGTGGAATGTTTAGAGAAAATGAAAGTGTAAGTGAAAGATTAATGGACTCTGGTGACTTGGAAAAAGAAAGAGGTATTACCATACTAGCAAAACCAACTTCAATTTCCTGGAATAATATTACTATTAATATAATTGACACACCAGGACATGCAGATTTTGGAGGAGAAGTAGAGAGAGTTCTAGGTATGACAGATGGAGTTATTCTTCTGATTGACGCTGCAGAAGGTCCTATGCCACAAACTAAATTTGTACTTGGGAAAGCATTAGCTCAGGGTCTAAAACCAATTGTAATAATAAATAAAGCTGATAGACCTGATGGAAGACCTGATGAAGTTCTAGAAGAAATATTTGATTTATTTATTTCCTTGGATGCAAATGAAGAGCAATTAGATTTTCCAACTCTATATGCATCAGGTAGATCTGGATGGTGTGTAAATGAATTAGATGAGCCACATGAAAACTTACATCCACTTTTAAATTTAATTATAAAACATGTTGAGCCACCAAAAGTAAACCAAGATTTGCCATTTGCTATGCTAGTAACTCTTCTAGACTCTGATCCATACTTAGGAAGATGCCTTGTAGGGCGGGTAGAACAAGGTTCTGCAAAAGTTAATGATACTGTAAAATCTATAAATTTGAATGGTGAAAAGATTGAAAATGGAAGATTAACTAAATTACTAAAATTTGAAGGTCTAAATAGAATTCCAGTAAATGAAGTATATCCAGGAGACATAATATGTGTAGCAGGACTAGCTAAAACTTCAGTTGCTGATACAATTTGTGACTTATCTATAGAAACCGCAATGAAATCAACTCCTATAGACCCTCCTACTATGGCCGTAACTATCACAGTAAATGACTCTCCTTTCGCAGGCACAGAAGGTAAAAAAGTTACATCCACTCTAATTCGTGAAAGATTATTGGCAGAAGCAGAAACAAATGTTGCTATTACTTTTTCTGAAAGTTCAAATAAAGACTCTTTTGAAATTGGAGGAAGAGGAGAATTACAATTAGGAGTATTAATTGAAACAATGAGAAGAGAGGGTTTTGAACTTACCGTTTCAAGACCAAAAGTTTTATTAAAAAAAGATGAAAACAATAAAATTATTGAACCTATAGAGGAAGTGATCATAGACGTTGATGAAGAATATGTAAGTTCCGTTGTAGATTCTATGAACAAAAGAAAATCAGAAATGCAAGATATGAGATCATCTGGGGCCGGTAAAACACGACTTATTTTTTATGCGCCATCTAGAGGGTTAATAGGTTATCAAAGTAAGTTTTTAACTGACACTAGAGGAACTGGTGTTATTAATAGACTATTCTATTCATATGACTCCTATAAAGGAGATGTCCCAAGCAGAAGAAATGGTGCACTAATATCAACCGATACAGGAAAGGCAGTAGCATTTGCTATATGGAAACTTCAAGATAGAGGCTCTATGTTTATTGGACATAATACTGTTGTATATAAGGGAATGATTGTAGGAGAGCATTCAAGAGATAATGATCTAGAAATTAATGTACTTAAAGGAAAACAATTAACTAATATGAGGGCTTCTGGCTCAGATGAAGCAGTAGTTCTTGTTCCGCCTAAAATAATGTCATTAGAAGAAATGATGGCTTATATAAACGAAGATGAACTTCTTGAAGTAACACCTTTAAGTCTTCGATTAAGAAAAAGATATTTAGATTCTAAAGAAAGAAAAAAAAGCACTAAATAGATTTCTTAGTACATTTAGTACATACTATAGTAAAAATTACCTTTGGAAAAATTATGGAAAATAAAAATACAAACATTTTGCAACCAATACTTAATTTGATAGAATTGTTAGCCGGTAATTTTGGAACACTTTTAGTGAAAACTTTTCACTATCTTGCCCTATTCTTAATAGGAGCAGCAATTGTATGGTCTGCAGCAGTTGAATTTTTATCCATGATGGATAAAGGGGCTGCATCAATTGAAGATATATTATTACTTTTTATATATTTAGAATTAGGAGCTGTTGTTGGAATATATTTTCAAACAAATCATATGCCGGTTAGATTTCTTATATATGTAGCTATAACTGCGTTAACACGTTTACTACTTGAGCTAGTATTTGAATGGCATAGTATTGAATATATAAATATAATTATCGTATGCGGTGGAATACTTTTATTAGCAGCAAGTATATTAGTTTTAAGGTATGCTTCCCATAACTATCCATCTAATTAAGTTATTTAAATTAGTTTGGAGTCAATATAGAAGAACCAATAGTTTTTCTTTCTGCAAGATCCTTATGTGCAAGACCAGCTTCATCAAGAGAATATTTCTGATTAATATTAATTTTTAAAACCCCACTATTAATTAATGTAAATAAATGGTCCGCATTTTTTTGTCTTTCAATAGCATTTTTTGTATAAGTTAGTAATGCTCCAGTTGCTATTGAGCCAGAAAAAGATCTTATTTTAGTAATATCAATAGGTTCTATAGGACCCGATGCAAAACCATAGCAAACTATTCGACCTCTTTCCCTTAGACAGGTTAATCCCTTACTGAAAGTATCTTTACCAATAGAATCATAGATTACATGAACTCCTAGTCCATCAGTTATTACCTTAACCTTATCAGCAAAATTTTGCTGAGAATACAATACAGTATAATCACATCCATTTCTTTTTGCATATTCTGCTTTTTCCTCAGAGCCAACTGTCCCTATTACTGTTGCACCAATATGCTTTGCCCATTGGCTTAATATTAAACCAACACCTCCCGCTGCAGCGTGAACTAAAACTGTTTGTCCTGGTCTTAAGCTCCATGAATCATGTAATAAATATTGTGCTGTAAGCCCTTGAAGGGTAGCTGCAGCAGCTATTTCTAAAGGTGTGTTTTTATCTAATAAAATTAATTTATTAGCATCTATTAACATTCTTTCGGCATATGCTCCTATATTCATACAATGTGAAACTTTATCTCCTAATTTAAAGCCATTCACACCCTCACCTATGGCTTCAATAGTTCCAGCTCCTTCCATACCTAAAGTTGCTGGAAATTCTTTAAAGGATATTGGATGCTTTCCACTTCTTTGCATTATATCTATATAATTTAATCCAATATTTTCATGTTTTATAATAACTTGC
>JAQWLZ010000028.1 GCA_029247025.1 Alphaproteobacteria bacterium
GCTAATTCAGCAGGACTAATGGTGAATTATAAATATCAAATGGACAATTTAGAAAAGAATCATGAACAATACTTTTCAAGAGAGACCATAGCTTCATCTAAATCTTTATTATCTAAATTTAATAAAATTAAAAAGTCTTAAATTTTTAAATCTACTACGTTAGCTCCAGTATTGTAGAGATGGCTTTAGTTGTGGTAGTGTTTTTGTATGGGAAAATAATGGAATACTATTAAAAGATGTTTGGTGATTTTGATAAAATACTAATGAAATATTTTAAGAGAAAAAAAGAAAGTCCTCTTGCTACTCTTGTAAAACTTATGAAAAAAGATAAAGGTATAGAAACACAAGAGCTAATAGATAAAGTAGGAAAAAATAAAGAAAAGAATCAATAGTAGATAAAATTAAATAAAGGATTCAGCATATATGTAATGAATCTAACATCAATTCTAAGTGTGTTTCTGTAGGTTTAAACGATATATACACCTCTATCACTCCAGATCTTGAATAATACTCTTTTGTCTGTTAACGTTTTTGTATGAATAAAATTATCCTTATCAGTATCTTTATATTCTTTGCAATCTGCTCAAAATCTTGGGCTGAAGAAAGTTCTGCTCATATTTTAGGTAATGGTAAAGTTATTTATAGTTTTACAGATCCTGCTGGGACATCAAAAGATACATATCATATTGTTTATTATAAAAATAATATATACAAATGTGTAGTTACTTATAAACGTGTATTATGTAGTCTAATGCAAGATTTTACTGTTGATAGATCAACAATGTAATAACATTAAATAATGAAAAAAATAATACTCATTAGTCTCGTTATATTCTTTGCAATCTACTCAAAATCTTGGGCTGAAGATATTGTGAGTAAGTATGAACCAAATAAATTATACGATGAGTCTGATTGCCAAAAAATTAGTGCAGAAATTACTAATGATATGGATTAAAAAATATCTACAGATGATATGACTGCTGCTTCTTTAGCTTATATTAGTTTTTTTGGAAAGAACTAAGGAGGAGAATAAATGAATATAGATAAAATTAAGCATGATTATAATATTAATGGCGTAACAGTAATAAGAAATGCTATTGATGCTCATTGGATTAAAGAAATGCAAACTGCTATAGATACAATTTTAGATAATCCTGGATTAGCTTCTATAGAATATACGCCTAATCAAAATAAAGGCAGATATTATGGAGATTTCTTTTTATGGATGAGAAATAAGTCATTTAAAGATTTTGCATTTAATTCTAATTTGCCTCAATTAGCTGGCAAAATACTTGATAGTAATAATATAAATTTTTTTTACGATCAATTACTAGTTAAAGAACCTAATACAAAGGAACCAACACCTTGGCATCATGATTTGCCATATTGGCCACTTAATGGAAATGATATATTATCATTTTGGGTTGGTTTTGACACAGTTACCAAGAATACAGGCGCTGTGAAATATATAAAAGGCTCTCATAAATGGGGTAAGTTTTATGCTCCAGCTTCGTTTAGTAAAAAAACAGGTTATGATGATATTTATAAAAGAATGGGTTTAGATCCTGTACCAGATATAAATTCAAATATTGATAATTATAATATACTGTCATGGGATTTAGAACCAGGTGATATTACAATACACCACCCTTTAGTATTACATGGTTCATCAGGAAATTTTTCTACAAATATTAGAAGAAGAGGATTAGCTTTACGTTATATTGGGGATGATGTTACTTGGGATGATAGACCTGGAACATTTATTTCTAATGAAAAATTTAAAAATATTTTACCCCAATTAAATTTTAAAAAAGGAGAAAGTTTAAATAGTGCTTTATTTCCAAAAATATGGACTTGTTAAAATATATATCTATTAAAAATATTACTGTATATTTAAACCCACCATCTACTCCAATATTTGTAGAGATGGCTCTAGTTGTGGTAGGCTTTTTGTGGGGGAAAATAATAGGATACTATGTAGGTTCTAAATTTAGAACTTATTTGATGCCTAAAATGAGGGAGTCTGTTTATAGGAAAGGGACAACCTGTGACTCCCTCTGTGGAGATGCTAGTTTGCATAGTTACTGAAGCTTTATCAGGGTATTTATTTTTTGGCGTTGGTTCAGCTATAGTACCTCAATTACATTTCTAATTTATTTAAATCATTGTATGATTATTTTTTTTCCAATTTATTTTCATTTACATCACATTTCCATATATGTGGTACAGGCATTATAAGACTCATATAGAATCAAACCCAAAGAAGGTCCAATACCCATATTTGTAGCATCAACATTATATTTACAAATTTCAGTATTATTAGCCCACTTTCCAGTACCTCCAATATTAGTAAGAGTTCCTAAAGTACCTTCGTTGGCATCTCTATAAACTTTTGAATTCCTTATATCCCCATCTGAATCTTTTAGACTACAAGGTCCAGATAAAATACCCCTATCTATAATCAGTAAACATTTTCCTTCTGCCTCTAGACCATCACTACGTTTCATTGCAGTCAAAAGTTCTATTTGCATATAAGTACCTTCTGCTGTTTCAATAGATTGTACGTTACTAATTTTAATAACGTTCTTATACTCTGTTCCTGCATTTGCAGAAAAACTAAATATAATAGCAGCAAGTAATGTAAATATTTTAATCATTGTTTTTTCCTAATCTTATTTTGTAATTATAAAAATGTGTATTAAGTTTATATTCAGTTTATGGACAAACCATTTCTGCATATACCAAGCCAACATTTAAATTTCTGATTTGAACATTATATTCACAAGATTCTGTATTATTTGCCCATTTACCTGTACCACCTAAATTAGTATTTATGCCAATATTACCTTTATTGGTGTCTCTATAAAATTTAGAATATCTAATGTCGCCATCTGTATCTGTATGCATACACCTACCTGATAAAACGCCTTTTTCCCTAGTCACCAGACATCTTCCTTCATCTTCCAATCCATTACTACTTTTGGTAACGATATCTGCTTCCACTTGCATATATGTTCCTTCAGAAGTTTCGACTGATTGAGCATTAATAATTTTAAATACTATTTTAGTGGTAGTTTCAGCAAAGGCAGAAAAACTAAATATAATAGCAGTAAGTAATGTAAATATTTTAATCATTTTGTTTCCCCCCAAAAATCAAATTAATTAACATAAAAATAGTAACTTATAAATTAATAAAATACAAGGTGTATTTTATTATTCTTCCACCACCATAGCTCCAGTATTTGTAGAGATTACACAAACGTTGCACAAAAACGTTGCACATAAATAATTTACTGTATTACTAGATGTAGATAAAAAAACCTATATATATCAATAGCTTCTGTGTATTTTACCAGACTTACTAGTCTTCCTCGTGCTCTCTTAATCTAGGCATTAATTCTACAAGATTACAAGGTCTATGCCTATAGTCCAATTGATGAACTAAAATATCGTCCCATGCATCTTTACAGGCCCCAACAGAACCAGGCAATGAAAATAAATAAGTCCCTTTAGTTACACCTGCCATAGCTCTTGATTGAATTGTAGACGTAGCTATCTTTTTATAACTTAACCACCTAAATAATTCTCCAAAACCAGGTATTTCTTTTTCAAGTATCTCTTTAAATACCTCAGGCGTTAAATCTCTTCCAGTTATACCTGTTCCTCCTGTAGTTATTACTGCATCTATATTTGTATCATCAATTAGCTTATTCAAAATTGTTTTGATTTGTACTACATCATCCTTAACAATAAATCTATCAAACACTTTATGTCCTGCCCTTATGATTCTATCTTGTAAGGTATCTCCAGATTTATCATTTTCTAGAGTCCGTGTATCTGATACAGTTAATAATGCAATATTAACAGGTTTAAAATCTCTATTTTGGTCTATACCTAACATGCTCCTCCAATTAAAAACTTAAATTTTTGTATTTTGGCCAAAAATTATTAACTAAATCTTTTCTACTTAACTTAGGTTGTTGCAACTTGTCCCTATATATCCACATATTTTTTAAAACCTTCTTAACAAACCATCTTGTTTCATAACTTGGTATACTTTCAATATACAGCAAAGGATCAGAATATATTTTAATTTGTTCATTCCACTTTTTATATCTTGTAGGCCCTGCATTCCATGACATTAAGAGTGGTACTAATGAATCGGAAATATTTTCCTGGTCCATTAATCTTAATAATAATTTCTGACCTATTAAAATATTATACTCTAAATCATATAATTTCCATAAATTTGACCCTCTAATTGAACGATCTCTCATAACAGTCCTAGCCGTACTTGGCATTAATTGTAATAAACCTCTAGCACTCCTTGGACTTTTAGCTTTTAAATAAAAGCTAGATTCTTTTCTCATTAAAGACCATAGAAGTACTTCATCTATTTTTTTCTCTTTGTTATTAATCCATTGAGGAGATGGATATAAAGCCAAATAACTCATATCACCTTTTTGAAATAATTTGTCACCTAATCTAAGTTGTACGGCAGGCAAATTTAAATAATTAGTTAATTCTAATAGCTCATGTATATTGTCATTACCTAAAATACCATAAACAAATCTGATTTCTTGATCAGCTTCTCCATATCTACCTATACTAGATAAAGCTAAAGCCCGTTTTATATGTTCGTTATTTAAGATATCTAATTCAAAAAAGCTACCTGGTTTTTTTACTTCCCATATAATATTTTCTTTATAGCCTAAATATTCAATGGCTAATTGCCCATAAAAAGTATTTTCTTGTTCAGCGGCAATAATAAAATTATTTTTTGCCTCTAATTCATTATTAAATTCTAAATAAATCTTAGCAGCCCAATAAGCTCCTGCAGACTTTAACCAAATATTTTTTTTTATTTTAGTTAACTGAATAAAATGTTTGAGAGCCACTTCTTTTTTATTTAATCTATATGATGCTAATCCAGCTCTCCAGTATAATTTAGGATTATCAATACCTGAACGACTTGCAGCATTAATTGCAATTTTCATAGATACTTTATCTTTACCAACTGCGTAATAACCTGCTGAAATAATTGATTTCAGATCATCTTCTATGTAGTTAGGTAGAGTACTTTTATTTAACTTTCTTAAAGCTTGAGTGGGTCTACCTCTCTTAACAAGACTTTTAATATTTTTATAAATAATATTATACTTTTTTGGTATATCAAAATTTTCTAGTGGGATAATACTTTTAAAGTCTCTACCTGATCCTGCCAATCTATTCAATTTTTCAGGTTTTTTTAGGGATTTCGTATTTTTAGGCTTTCTTCTATCAGCTAATTTCCAAATTTTATCTGACATTGGATGATCAGAATATAAAATCAACCAATCTTTTAATTCATTATATTTAGATCTATATTTCGTAGGATGCATAAGTTTTTGGTATTTGACATGACCTAATAATATTTTATTTTCTAATTGCTTTATTATGTCTTCAGCTTCTTTCCATTTCCCTAATTTTTGCAAAGAAAATATTTTTTTATATTTTCCTATATCTTTATCATTTAAAAGAATTTTTTCATCAGATTTTTTAGCTGCTTCTATTAGTAAGGGATAAAAATACTTACTATCTTTATTAGAAATATTTTTAGCTAAGCAATTAGTATTTATAGATATTAAAAATAATAGAGTAAATATAAATAAATAATTTTTTTTACTAAATATAGAACTAAAAATTAAAAACACTACTTCACCAGATTCGTTATGAAATTATAATATTAAATTATGCATCAATACTACATCGACATAAAAAAATACAACTTAAATCAAGTAAATTTACTTCTTACTTCTTTAAGGTCTTTCCAAGTTTCTTTTTTACTTTCTGGATGGACTAAGATATATCTAGGATGAAACATAGAAATACCAAGAATTGGCTCTAAATTATCATCTATTTTAATATCATACCAACGTCCCCGGCTTTTAAATATACTGTCTTCAGTATTGGTAAGAAGTTTAGTGGCTTCAGCACCAAACATAATAATTATTTTTGGTTTAACAATAAAAATTTGTTTTTTTATTATTTCTAATTCTAAATCTATATTTGTATCTAGTTTAGAAGGATTACAACGAAGATTTGTATAATAAGTATTACTCTTATCGAAGCCAATAGCTTTCAACATGGCATCTAATAATTTTTCTAATTCACCATGAAAAGGTTTAGTATTTTTAAGAATAATATCCTCAGGTTTATCCCCAATAACCATAAGATCTGCTTTTGTAGAGCCTTCATAAAAAATAGTATTAGAATCCGAAATAAAGTTTTTTGATAGTAAGAATTTTTTTAATGAATTAATATTATTAATATTTTCAAGATTAATATTCTCAGAAATTACTCTATCCGATAGCTCATCATTTGAATTGAAAGGTCTAGATATTAAGCCGTGAAAGCTTCTCTTATCAAAACTTAATGGTTCATCACAGCCTATATCATATAGCCATCTTATAGCTTCGCTGTATATTGAATTATCTGCATTATTAGGCATTTAAATAAAAGTTTAAATCGACCCATAGGGTATAGGTCTGCCTTGATTATCTTTTATTAATTTACCTGCCTCATCTTGAGCTGCAATATAATTGCCGTGCCCTAACCATGATCCAATATATTTGACTGGTTTAGCAACCTTACCATTAAAGGTTTTATCCTTTTGTTTTTCCCCTCTAGCAGCAGGATTGTTTTTTGTAATAGCCAATGTATTTTTCCTTTATACTATTTAAAAATAATTATATTAAGTTCTCTTTTACAAAAACCTATATAATCAATAAATTAAAATAATACAATCCATAATATATATATTTTAGTATAGTTAATAGTATATTTAAAGGGAGGAGTTTTATTATGCTTTTTAAAAAGGTCATAAGTACATTAGCATTTATTATTTTAAGCGGACAAGTGTGCGCTGATAATTGGCGCCCTAACCAAGTTGGAGCATTCTTAAGTAGTAAAATTGCTCGTTCAATGACAGATATTGAAAATTCTGCTTACTTTGCAGAGTATTCATATAATCGTAATCCTGATTCTTTTGCTTTAGGAGCTATTGCATTGGAAGCTTTAATAGCTAACGGACAAATTACTGAAGCTCTTCCTATTGGATTAAAAATTTCTAGAGATATGCCAGAGATAACTTTAGCCCAATACCTTAGTCTATTAGATCATCTAAATTCTAATGCTCATGAAAAAGTACTTGAAACATTGTTAAAAGTTTCTCCAAATGGAATAGATAATTTTATACTTCCTATTTTACAAACATGGGCCGCTGCAGCCACAAATAAAGAATTGGGAGGTATAAAAATTATGCGAGACCAAGCAAGCAGAGGTGTTTTGGAGCCTTTATATGACTATCATATAGCATTAATTTATGAGTTTAAGGGAGATACAGAAAATGCTCTCTCGTTCTATAAAAATATCATAAATAGGTCTAATAATGCCAATGCTCATGTTTATTCTAGAGCTGCAATATTCTTTGCAAACAATAATTATACTGAACTATATAATGAAACTCTAATAAAATTAGAAAAGATAGATCCATACAGCAATGAACTATTTATACTTAAAAATAATAATTCTTATTCCAGAAAGAATAATATAAGTAATATTAAAGAGGGTATATCAGAAGTATTTCTCAATAGTGCAGAAATTTTATTTAATGAAGGGCTTGATAGACAAGCTTTAATTTATGCCCAAATTTCTTCATATTTAGCTCCGAATTCTGACAGTTCATATTATTTATTAGGTAGGATTTTCAAATCTATTAATAATAATGACAGAGCATTAAAATATTTTAAAAAAGTTAATGAATATTCATTTGTTGCCCATGATGCTAATATTACTTATGCTGAAACTATCTATGAATTAGAGGGTTTAGATAGCTCCACTCAATTTTTAAATAATATTAGGCAATCTTTTCCAAATAATATAAATTATTTACGAACTATGGCAGAATTATTTTATAAAGCAGAAGATTTTAAAAAATCTATCGAATATTATGATTTAATCTTTCAAAAAATAGAAAAAATTGAATTTAAGCACTGGCCACTATTTTATTCTAGCGGTATTGCATTAGAAAGAGGAAAAAATTGGGAACGTGCTGAAAAACAATTTTTAACTGCATTACAATTTGTTCCCAACAATCCTCAGGTTTTAAATTATTTAGGTTATTCATGGATAGATAAAGGCATTAATATAAATGAAGCTCTAGAAATGATAGTTAATGCTGCTGAACAAAGACCAGATGATGGCTATATTATAGATAGCTTAGGGTGGGCATATTATCAAATTGGTAATTATGAAGATGCTGTTATAAATCTAGAAAAAGCTGTTGAATTAGTTAGTGACTCTGTAATTATAGACCATCTAGGTGACGCTTTATTTTTTAATGGTAGAAAAATAGAAGCTGTATTTCAATGGAAAAGAGCACTTGAATTTAACGCTAGTGAAGAGTTAAAAAATATTATAAATAATAAAATTAATGGAGATACTTTACCTAAACCAGGAGTAAATGCAGTCTCTAAACCTATCTAATATAATGTATAATAAAATTGAAAAAGCTTATGCTAAAATTAATCTTAATCTATTTATTATAAATAAAAGAAAAGATAATTATCATAATTTATATTCTGATCTTATTTTTGTAAATATATATGATACGATTACTATCAAACCTAAAAATACTAAAAATAATAAAATAAATTTAATTGTTAATGGTACTTTCAAAAATACTCTTGATATAAATATCAAGGAAAATATTGTTTATAAAGCTGCCCACTATTTTATGAAAAAATATAAAATTGATAATGATTTGGTTATTATCTTAGATAAATCTTTACCTATTGCATCAGGTTTAGGAGGAGGATCTGCTGACGCAGCAGCTACTCTAAGAAAACTAGCAGAAATTTTTAATATAAGTAAAAAAACATTTAATAATATATTTTTAAAAAAAATATCTAAAAAATTAGGAGCGGATATTCCTTCTTGTATATACTCTTCTCCTCAAACTATAAGAGGTATAGGAGAAAAAATATATTCCCTTCCATTAAGTTTAAAAAAAATACTTCGAGACAACCATTATATTATTTTAATAAATCCAAATGCTTCTATATCTACTAAATTAGTATTTAGTAAGTGGAAAATAACACCTCAACTTACAAATATTGTTACTTCTAATAAATATTATCCAAAAATAGGTATCAATAATTTAAAGCCAATTGCAGAAAATATAGAACCATCAATTATTTTAATACAAAAATTTTTATCATCACATAGTGGTATAAAATTCTTTGGTATGTCAGGAAGCGGTGCCACTTGTTTTGGTATTTTTAATAATAAAAGCCATGCAATAAAAGCTAAACATTATATCAAAAAAATTAGGCCTAAATGGTGGATAGAATTTTCTTCTATAAATATTTAAAATAAATCTGTTAAATTATTTGGAAAAGTAATATTATTTCTTCTAGCACATTGAAATACAGTATTCATTAAAAGACAAGATATAGTCATTGGTCCTACGCCTCCAGGAACAGGGCTTAAATAAGAAGCTATTTCTTTAACTTCGTTAAAATTAACATCTCCTACCAGCTGATTTTTACCATCTACAATTATCCTATTAATACCTACATCTATAACTATAGCACCTTTTTTAACCCAACTAGACTTTACAAAATTTGCTATTCCTACAGCGGCTATAATGATATCAGCTTCCTTAACTATTTCATGTATATTATTAGTCTTTGAATGAACTATGGTTATGGTACAATCTTCGTTTAATAACAATTGTGCCATTGGCTTGCCTACAATATTACTTCTGCCAATAATGACGGCATTTTTTCCTCTTAATTCTGTTTTAATACTCCTTAACATTATTAAACATCCTAATGGTGTGCAAGGTATCACTCCTTCTCTACTTAAATAGATTTTACCTGCATTAAGTAAATTAAAACCATCTACATCTTTACTCGGGTCAATAGAATCTAAAACTAAATCTGAGTTTATATGCTTTGGCAAAGGTAGTTGTACTAGAATACCATCAACAGAATCATTCAAGTTTAATTCATTTATAAGTTCCAAAAGATTTTTTTCTTCTACGTATTCTGGCAATGTATATTGAAAAGACTTTATACCTACTTCTTTTGCAGATTTGCCTTTATTCTTTACATATATAGAACTAGCAGCATCATCACCAACAATTATTGTAGCTAAACCAGGATAAATTTGTTTTTTAATTAATTGAGAAACAGCAATCGCAACTTGTTCTTTAACTTCACTAGATAATTTTTTTCCATCTATTATATTTGCTGTCATGATAATATTGTTAAAACATTTAATGTATTATCTGTCAATTAGATGGGGATAAATAGAAATAAATTTATAGTTATTCTTGCCTAATTGCTATTCTAGCGCTAAATATTCTATTCATAGAATAAAAAAACATATTGGGGCGTGGCCAAGCGGTAAGGCACCGGTTTTTGGTATCGGCATCCCTGGTTCGAATCCAGGCGCCCCAGCCATAAAAAAAACGCATATTAACTTTTTTGTTATCTATATTTTTAAAAGTAATATAATATTATTGATAAATTTTAATACTAATAAAAGAGAAATTATTTGGACGGAAATTCTTCAAAAATTGAAAATAAAAATATTGAGAAAAATTGGTCAACAACTGTAAGATTTGCAGGAGATTCTGGAGATGGCATGCAACTTACAGGTGGCAGATTAACTTTTGAAGCTGCAATTTCAGGAATGGGTTTAGCTACTTTTCCTGATTATCCCGCCGAAATAAGAGCACCAGCCGGTACTACTTTTGGGGTGTCATCATTTCAAGTGAGATTTGGAAAAGGTCTAATTGCAAGCTCCGGCGACCATGCTGATATATTAGTCGCAATGAATCCCGCAGCTTTAAAGGTAAATATTAAAGAAGTTTTACCTGGAGGGTTAGTAATTTTAGATAGTAGTAGTTTTAATGATAGAGGTATTAAGAAAGCTGGTTATGAAGAAAACCCAATGGAAAACGGATCATTATCAGGTCTACAAATTATCTCTGCTGATATATCTAACCTAACTGTAGAGGCAGTAAAGGAATTTGGTTTAGGGAATAAAGATGGCCTAAGATGCAGAAACATGTGGACACTAGGTTTAATTCTATGGCTATTTTCTAAAAATATTGATGAGACCGTTACTTGGTTAGAAAATAAATTTGGTAAAGAAAATATTTTAACTAAAGCAAATATAGCTGCACTAAATGCTGGTCACAGATATGCAGAAAATACTGAAATTTCAAGTGATATAATAAGAAAAGTTGTACCAAAAGTTAAACCTGCCAAAGGTAAGTGGAGAGCAATTACAGGAGCAGAGTCTCTAGCTTTTGGATTAGCTACTGGAGCTAAGAAAGCAAAATTGAACATGACCTTATGTTCCTATCCCATTACTCCAGCATCACCTATTATGCATTATCTAGCTAGCTATAAATTAAAAGGAATAGGAATATATCAAGCAGAAGATGAAATAGCTGCATGCTGTTCTGCTATAGGCGTTTCTTACGCAGGTGGTTTAGGAGTTACTTCTAGTTCTGGGCCAGGAATATCTCTAAAAACTGAAGCTATAGGGTTAGCAGTTTCAGTGGAACTACCTTTAATAATTATAAATAGTCAAAGAGCAGGACCATCTACAGGTCTTCCTACTAGAGCTGAGCAATCTGATCTTATGCAAGCTATATATGGTAGGCATGGTGAAGCTCCATTAGTAGTTTTGGCACCTAAAAGTCCATCACACTGTTTTGAAATAGCGCAAAATGCTGTTTATATTGCTATAAAATATATGACTCCAGTCATGATATTATCAGACGCTTACCTTGCAAGTGCATCTGAACCTTGGTTAATTCCAGATATATCTAAAATTAAAGAAAACCCAGTATCTTTTGCAGAATATGAAGAAAATTTTAAGCCATTTAAAAGAGACTCCGTTACACTTGCAAGAAAATGGGTCAAACCTGGTACTAAAGGCATGGAACACAGAATAGGTGGACTAGAAAAAGATTCTAGTTCTGGTAACATAAGTTATGACCCTGAAAACCATCAAGAAATGACAAACTACAGAAGTAAAAAAATTAAAAATATTAAAAATGAATTTAATGAAATAACTATAACTGGACAAGAAAATGGTGATTTACTAGTTATTGGTTGGGGTTCAACTAACGGCCCCATTTCTGAAGCTCAAGAACAACTTGCAAATAAAGGATACAAGATTTCTCATGTGCACGTTTCATGTTTGTGGCCGATTTCAGAACGTTTAAAAAATTTAGCACCACAATTTGAATCAATTATTGTTGTAGAAATGAATGACGGCCAATTATTTAATCTACTTAAAGCAGAAAGTGTTCAAAAACTTCAATCTTTAACTCAAGTCTCTGGAAAACCTATAAGAGTATCTTATTTATTAGAAAAGTTTCAAAAAATTTTAAAAAATGGAAAATAATATGGGCATTAATGAAAAAACTTCACAATTGAAACCAGCTGATTATGCATCCGATCAAGAGGTTAGATGGTGTCCAGGATGCGGTGACTATGCAATTTTAAACGCCGTGAAAAAAACTTTAGCTGATAAACAAGCTAAAACAGAAAAAACTGTTTTTGTTTCAGGAATTGGATGTTCCTCTAGATTACCTTATTATATGGCAACATACGGTTTTCATACTATACATGGAAGAGCACCCGCATTTGCTACTGGTATTAAACTTACTAATCCCGAATTAGATGTATGGATAATAACTGGAGATGGTGATTCTTTATCTATTGGAGGTAACCATTTTATTCATTTATTAAGAAGAAACCTAAACTGCCAAGTACTATTATTTAATAATGAAATTTATGGATTGACTAAAGGTCAAGCCTCTCCCGCATCTAGAACAGGTACAATATCTCCTTCTACTCCTGAAGGTTCATCAGAATCTCCTATTTCAGCTTGTGAGTTAGCACTGAGCGCGGGGGCAACATTTGTTGCAAGAGGCGTTGATACAGCAATTAAACAACTCGTTCCAACTTTAAGTAAAGCTCAAGAACATATTGGTACATCCTTGGTTGAAATTTATCAAAATTGTATAGTATATAATGACGATGTTTTTAAATCATTTACAGATAAATCAGTAGCAATAGAAAAACAGATACATTTAGAAAATGGCAAACCAATGTTATTTGGGGAGAATAATATGAAAGGGCTTGTTATTAATAAAGACTATTCTGCCCTAGAAATTGTAGATTTAGAAAAAAATGCAGAAGAAATTTCAAGAGTTCTTATTCACAATTATAAAAATAAAACTATAGCTAATCTGCTAACCCAAATGGATAAAAATTTAATGCCCGTTGCACTTGGTGTAATATACTGTATTGACAAACCTACTCTAGATAACCATTACTCAGAAAAAGTAAATAATTATAATAATGATATCAGTAAAATAATGGAAAAGGGCCAAACCTGGACTATATAATTATTACAGAGTTAATTTACAAACTAAGGATGAATTTATGACAAAAGTGTTATTAATATTATTATACTTACTTAGCGTGAATATTAATATTACTGCTCATGCTGGAGAATCTATAAAAAAAGAGGATATAGTTTCTATCTTTAAAAGATCTATGAGTCATTGGAAAATAAACTATGATAACCTTGATGAAAATAAATCTGGCGCAGCTTGCATACCATGGGAAACAATAGATGAAACTTATATTAAGCAGGGTATTTTTACTGCTCTAGGTTATGGTTTTAACTTATATGGTATTAAAATTGCTAAAAAAGCTGCTCTAGAAGGATGTGAAAGAATGAGAAGGGCAAATAAAATTGAGAACACGTGTAAATGTGAAATGGTCTTATATAATAATGATATTTTGGTAGAATATGAAAATGAATAAGAAAATTGAAAATAGCTTAAATTTATTACTAGATACAGCAAAAAAATTAGGAGCTGAATGTACAACTGTAATAGCTAATGAGAATACCTCAGTGAATGTTGCTGCGAGATTAGGAAAATTAGAAAATGTTGAAAGAAACGAGTCTAGTAGTATAGGCCTTGAAATAATTGATAATAAGAGAAAAGTTTCTCTTTCTAGTACTAATTTAAATGAAGAGTCTCTTGAAGAATTAGCCAATAATGCAATGAATATGGTGAAATCTATTCCAGTAGATGAGTATTGTGGATTAGCTGATAAAGAAATGCTTTATGATGGTAATTTGAATTTAAATCTAGTCGATAATTATGTTCCAGAAAATAATGATTTACTTGATAACTCGATAGAAGCAGAAGAAAGTGCTTTAAATATTAAGGGGATTACAAATTCTGAAGGTGCTTCATCATCTTATTCAAAAAATAAATTTTATCTCGCAACTTCTGATGGTTTTTTTAATACTAGTGATAAAACTAATTACTCTACAGGTATATCTGTAATTGCTGGTCAGGGTACAAAAATGGAAAGAGACTATGAATACCAGTCTAAAGTTCATCACTCAGATTTAGATACCCCAATACAAATTGGAGAAAAAGCTGCTGAAAGAGCAATATCTAGATTAAACCCCAAAAAAGTTAAAAGTAATTCGGTACCAGTAATATTTGACCCAAGAGTTTCTGGAAGTCTTTTATCACTGTTTATAGGGGGTATATCAGGACAAGCAATTGCAAGAGGAACATCTTTTTTAAAAGATAAAATGAATAAAGAAATTTTTAAAAATACTATTCAAATTATTGATGAACCCCATATTCAAAAGGGTGCCAGGTCTCGTACATTTGATGGAGAGGGAGTCGCTACTAAAAAAATTAGCTTAATAGAAGATGGAAAATTAAAATCTTGGTTACTTGATTCTCAATACGCTAGACAATTAAATTTACAAACTACAGGACATTATAGTGGTGTATCTAATTTATATATGACACCAGGAAAAACCTCAAATGATAAATTAATAGAATCTATTGAAGAAGGTTTCTACATTACTGAAATGTTAGGCATGTCTTTTAGCCAAGTTACTGGCGATTATAGTAGAGGAGCGTCAGGTTTTTGGATAGAGAAAGGTCAAAAAGTATACCCAGTAAGTGAAGTAACAATAGCAGGAAATATATTAGATATGTATAAAATGCTTACTCCAGCTTCAGATCTAAAAATGATCACTGGAATAGATGCTCCTACTTTAATGATTGATAAAATGATAGTTGCAGGATTATAATAAATTTATCAATAAAAGAAGGAAGACATAAAAAGTGTTAGCCGTCCTCCTAAATGGAACATACTTTCTGTTATGGTTTATAATTACTCCAATTATTCCCTTAATTTTTCTTTATAGAATATTAATTGGTAAAGAAAGCTATAAAAGAATTAATGAAAGATTTGGGTATCCATTAATAAAAAGACCAAAAAAGAACTTAATTTGGATTAATGCAGTTAGTTTAGGTGAATTAAGGTCTACAATACCACTTATAAAAATTCTACTTAAACAAAATTATAATATTCTTTTAACTACAGTTACAATAACAAGCGCATCCCATGTTAAAACAATTATAAAAAAAATAGACAGTAAAAATATAATCCATCAATTTTCTCCAATTGATCACCCACTATCTAATAAAATATTTTTAAATCATTGGAAGCCTTGTTGTCTAATTTTAATAGAATCTGAAATATGGCCTAATTTGATTAATATTAGCTATAAAAAAAGAATACCTCTAGTTCTATTACAAGGCAGGATTACAGAAAGGTCCTATAAAAGGTGGCTTTATGTAAAATCTTTATCAGTTCTGATATTTAATAAATTTTGCTTAATAATTGCACAAGATATTATAAATGGGCAACGCTTTGAAAAGCTGGGAGCAACTAATGTAAAAAAAGGAATAAATCTAAAAAATGCTGTTCCTGCACCTTTTATGGATAAAATTAAGGAAAAGTCTCTTATATCCAATATAAATAATAGAAAAGTACTTCTTTTTGCTAGCATACATAATAATATAGAAAATGAAGCAGCGATAACATCTCATATAAAAGTTAAAAAATATATAAAGAATTTATTAACTATTATAGTTCCTCGCCATCCAGAAATGGCTGATCAAATTTTATCTTTAAGTAAAAAGCATGATCTCGATACTAAAATAAGAAGTTATGATCAGCATATAAATAATAGCACTGATATATATATTGCAGATACTATTGGAGAACTTGGAAGTTTTTATAAAATAGCGGATATATGTTTTATGGGAGGAACATTATCTAATAAAGGAGGCCATAATTTAATTGAACCAGCAATAGAGAAATGTGCTATAATTTATGGTCCAGATGTAAGCAACCATCAAGACATATCTGATATTTTAATAAAAAATAATGCGGCTATTCAAATAAAAAATATTAAAGAACTATATACGAAAATAATCAAATTATATCAAAATGAAGAAAATATTAAGAAATTTTCTGATTTAGCTTATAACATAACTAATAAATTAGGTAACCCTAGTAGTATAATATTAAATGAACTAGAACCATACTTGAAGAAATAATGGAGTATAAGCTTGAAAACACCTATATTTTGGAGTCAAAAACAAAATATTATATCATTACTTTTAATTCCTTTTTCTTATATATGGTTATTAGCTAGTTTTTTAAATAAGAAAAAGCCTAAAAAATTTGATATTCCTGTGATTAAGATAGGTAATGTAGTTGCTGGAGGTGCAGGAAAAACCCCAACTGTCATTTCTCTTACCAAGAAATTAATTAATTCTAAAATAGATACTCATATTATTTTAAAAGGGTATAAAAGCTCAGCTACAAAAAGCATACAAGTAAAAAAAGGTTTACATACCTATAAAGAAGTAGGAGATGAAGCACTTTTATGTGCTGCCTGTACCACCACATGGGTGGGTAAAAATAGGTCGGAAAGTATAAATAATGCAATAAATAACGGCGCGGATTTAGTTATATTAGATGATGGTCTTCAAGATGAAAGTATACTTTCTAATTTAAATATTATTGTTTTTAATGGTTATCAAGGTATTGGAAATGGAAGAATTATTCCAGCTGGGCCAATGCGAGAAAACATGAGTAAAGCTATAAATAAATCTAATTTAGCCTTAATTATAGATAAAGATAGAGATAATATAGCTAAATTGATAGGTGATACCATACCTATAATTAATTCAAATTTAATAATTGAAGATGAGTATATAAATAATTTTAAAAATAAAAATGTCTTCGCTTTTTGTGGTATTGGTTATCCTGATAAATTCTATAAAAGCCTTAAAGAAATTGGTTGTAATATATTATATACTAAATCTTTTCCTGATCATTATGAATATTCAGATAAAGATATAAAAAAATTACTTAAACAATCTCAAGAATTAGATGCTTTACTTATTACTACAGAAAAAGATCATGTTAAAATAATGGAAGATTATAAAAATAGAATCTATTATTTTCCTATTAAGATTGAATTAAATAATTATAAAATATTAGATGACCTCTTATTATCTATCATTAAAAATAAAAGTTAATATTATGAAAAAATTATTAGTTAGTATTATTTATATTATTGAAGCTTTTTTTCTTTTGCTTTGGATAATAATATGTAGGCTAATTGGTATTGATTTATCCTCTAAATTAGGTTCACTTATTATAAAGTTTATTGGGCCTATTACAAAATTTGATAAAAGAGCCACAGATAATATAAATAAAATTTATCCGGACTTAAGTTTAGAAGAACATAAAAAATTAAAAAAAGAAATGTGGGATAATTTAGGAAGAAATATTGGCGAATTTGCATTTGCAAAAAAACTTAACCCTTATAATAAAAATAATATCAACTCTATTAAAAATAAGCCTAGATTTATAATAGAAGGAGAAAAATATTTAAAAGAAATTTATAAATCAAATAAAGGGGCAATATTTTTTAGTGCACATATAGGCAATTGGGAAATATGTCCATTAATCCTATCAGCTCAAAGTTTAAAGGTTACGAGTATTTATAGACATGCTAATAACCCAATTAATGAAAAAATTATTCAATGGCTAAGACAAGGTATTTCTATTTATTCTCCTAAAGGGCCTTCAGGGGCCAAAACATTATTTAAAGTTTTACGAAATAATGAATACGCTGCAATACTTGTAGACCAGAAACTTAATGAAGGAAAAACTGTTAAGTTTCTTGGGCATCCAGCTAAAACTGCTACAGCAATAGCAGAGTTATCACTTAAATTGTCTATTCCTGTGGTTCCCATTCACGTAGAAAGAATAAAAGGTGCAAAATTCAAATATATAATTGAGAAACCTATTTATAATTTAAAGAAACAATATAAGCATGATGAAGAATTAAATATATTGCTAGAAGCAATAAATAAAACTGTAGGTGAATGGATACTAAAAAACCCTTCACAATGGCTATGGATTCATAATAGATGGTAGTATTATTATTTTTGAAATACTTTTAAATATTGTGGATCAAGTCTTTTTCCATTTAATTCGACTCCCCAATGTAAATGAGGGCCCGTCGCTCTTCCTGTAGAACCTACCTTACCAATTAAATCACCTCTCTTAACTACATCATTATTTTTAACTAAAATTTCACTAAGATGAAGATAAGAAGTAGTTAACCCTTGACCATGGCCAATTATAATAGTTCCTCCACTAAAATATAAATCATTATGAGTAAATAATACTATTCCATCCATAGGGGCAACAACTCTGTCACCTTCAGGAAGAGCTATATCTATTCCATAATGTGGACTCTTTGCTTTACCATTAAGTATCCTTTGACTACCATAAATACCTGAAATTGGTCCTGTAGCAGGAACGTTAAAGCCATTATTATAGAAAAGCTCTTTAATTAATATTGCTTTATTTCTTGATTCTTTTACGCTTTTACGTTCTAAATATATTCTATTTAAAAATGATTTTGGTGGATCAACTTTTTCTTTTTCAATGCCATTTATTCTTTGAATCTTATATGTCCTTTTAGTTATATTTAATGTAATCTTATCTTTTAATTGATTTTCATGAATTATTTCTAAAACTTGTATAGGTTTTGGATCTCTTTGGAATCCTAATATAAAAATTCCTTGGTCAGAAACTAATATGTCATTTCCATCTAAACGCGCACTAGCTCCAGGGAAAGTATTAACCAAAATGATACCTCCAGCTATTATATCTCCTTTTATAGTAGTTTTAGCATTAGCTATTAAATTACTGGATAAAAAACAAATACATAAAAAAACTACCAAAAATTTTACCAATATATTATTTACCATTTTTTTTTAATAATGCTTTTATTGTTCCATCATAAAAATGTATATTAGCTTTTGTATCTTTAGTTATACTTTTTGATCTTATTATAGATTGGTTATCTTCATTTTTTATTAAAGCAAAACCTTTTTCAAGAATATTTGTATAATTATAAGCTTCTAAAGCTGTAGAAGACTTGATATATTTAATACGCATAGCACTAATAATTTTATCATATTTCTCGTTTATACTTTCAGGTTTATTAGCAAATAAATAATACTTTTTATCTATTAAATTTTTATAAACGACACCTAATAGCTTAGACTTAGAAGATAAATTTAACATTTGGTTTTTGCAATAATTTAATGGAGAATGAAATTCTATTTTATTTTGAGAAATTTTATTTTTAACACTTTCCAAAAAAGAATTTTTTTTATAAATTAACTCACTATTTTTTATATCTAAACTTTGTATTTTATTTTCAATAATTTTAAAAAAGTTTGGTAAAATATATTTTTTATATTTTTCTTTATTAAAATTAATTCTATTCTGAATAGAAGAGAAAATTGTATTAGCAAAAACATCTATATTTTTTTTAATCACACTTATATCTGGTAAAGCTATTTCTGCAGCCGCTGTAGGCGTTGGGGCTCTTATATCGGCAACATAATCAGAGAGTGAATTATCTATTTCATGGCCAACTGCAGATATTATAGGTATTTTAGACTCAAATATAGCTCTCACTACTTCTTCTTCATTAAAAGCCATTAAGTCTTCTAAACTTCCACCTCCTCTGCCTACAATTAATACATCCGGTACTTGAATATTTTTTTTTAACTGATATAGATTATTAATCTGCTTAATAGCTTTTGAAATTTGACCAGATGCTTCAGGGCCTTGAACAACTACTGGATAAAACAGAATTTTTACGGGAAACCTTTTTCTTACTCTTACAATTATATCATCAAAAGCTGCGCCAGAATCTGATGTAATAATTCCAATTACTTCAGGGATTAAAGGTAAAGGCTTTTTAAACTCATCCTTAAATAATCCCTCTTCAGCAAGCTTTCTTCTTCTTTCTTCAATTAATTTTAATAATGCTCCTTCTCCAGCAATTTCAATAGAATTAATAATAATGTTATATTTTGACCTAGGTGCATAAGTTGAAAGTCGTCCTATTACTAAAACTTCCATGCCATCTTCTAATTTAAAATTAATTCTACTTGCTTGTCCTTTCCATATAATACCGTCTATTAGAGAATTATTTTTATCTTTTAATGAAAGGTATACGTGTCCAGAAGCAGCAGTTGTTAAACCAGAAACCTCTCCTCTAAGGTGGATTATATCAAAATTAAGTTCTAAAGTTTTCTTTAGAGCATTGCTGAGTTCCGTAACAGTATATTCTTTGATATTACTTTCATATGTATTATTATAATTCATATACTACTTTCTCAATTAAAGACTTAATATTAATAAAATAGAATGTTATATATTGCTATAAACTTTAACATCATGAATATTAAATAGGAACAATTAATGAAAGTATTAGTATTAGGAAGTGGTGCGAGAGAACACGCAATGTGTTGGTCATTAGCTAACTCTCCTCTAATAACAAAATTAATCTGTGCTCCTGGAAACCCAGGAATAAAAGAAGAAGCAGAATGTATCGATTTAAATATTAATAATAATGAAGATATTATTTCTTTAGCTTTGAAAGAAAAAATTGATTTAGTTATTCCTGGTCCAGAAATTCCATTAGTCAATGGTATAATTAATGAACTAAATAAGTTTAATATAAAAGCTTTTGGTCCATCAAAAGAGGCATCACAACTTGAAGGCTCTAAGAAATTTACTAAAGAAATATGTAAATCAGCAAATATTCCCACTGCACATTACGAATTTTTTACCGATCAAAATGACGCAATCCATTATATAAAAAATATTAATACTCCTATTGTTATTAAAGCTGATGGATTAGCTGCAGGAAAAGGTGTAATTATTGCAAAAACTAAAGA
>JAQWLZ010000068.1 GCA_029247025.1 Alphaproteobacteria bacterium
CCTTTAGCAATTACTGATTGTCTAAATTTTGGCAATCCAGAAAAAAAAGAAGTTATGGGGCAAATTGTTGATGCTATAAGGGGTATTTCTGATGCATGTACTAAACTCTCTATGCCCGTAGTTGCTGGAAATGTTAGTTTATATAATGAAACTGAAGGAAAAAGTATACCACCCACTCCACAAATTGGTGCTGTCGGAATAATAAAAAATACTGATTATCAATTATTTAATATTATAAAGAATGTAAATAATCAGGATATAATTATTATAGGTAAAACTAAGGGGCATTTAGAATGTTCTATATATGCTAGGGAAATAAAGAATATAGAAGGTGGATGTCCTCCAAATATAAATTTAGATGAAGAATTAAAACATGGTAAATTTATTTTAAACCTTGCAGATTTAAATTTAATTGATGCATGCAAAGATGTATCCGATGGAGGAATTGGTATTGCCTTGGCAGAAATATGTATTATGAGCAAAATTGGATGCGAAATTAAATCTCCCAAAAATATTAATATTAATTCATGGTTATTTGGAGAGGATCAAGGAAGATATATTATTATTTCTAGTAAAAGTGAAGAAATTTTAAAAAAAGCGAGTGATAATGGAATTAATGCTTCTATATTAGGTAATATAAATGGTGAATATTTTAATATTAACAGTAATAGTAAAATTTCTATTGAAAAATTAGCAAATTTAAGAAATAATTGGTTTCATAATTATTTTTCTAAATAAAAATAAGGAAGTTAAATGTCTATGTCCGCGAATGAAATAGAAACTATGATTAAGGAAGCTATTCCTGATTCTACTGTTGTCATAGAAGACCTTAGAGGTGATGGAGATCATTATTCTGCACATGTAAAATCCTCTTTATTTAATGGAAAATCTAAGATTCAACAACATCAAATGGTCTATAAAGCTTTAAAAGGTAAAATGGGCCAACAGTTACATGCTTTGGCATTAAAAACTAGTTCAGAAGATTAAATTAATAAAAATAGGAGGTAATAATAATGACAGACTTAGATGAGGGCGTAAAAAGTAGAATTGAAAAAGAAATCAGCTCAAATGACGTAGTATTGTTTATGAAGGGTACACCTGTTTTTCCTCAATGTGGCTTCTCTTCTATGGTTTCTCAAGTTTTGAGTCATATAGGAGTCGAATTTAAAGGGGTAGACGTTCTATCCGAACCTACATTAAGAGATGGAATTAAGTCATTTAGTGACTGGCCTACTATTCCTCAATTATATGTAAAAGGTGAATTTATAGGCGGTTGTGATATTGTTAAAGAAATGTACGAAAATGGAGAACTACAAGAATTATTTAATAAATAATTTTTTAATTATCTTGAATAGTACTCGACTACTAAATTAGGTTCCATTTCAACTGGGTAAGGTATATCTGCCAAAACTGGAATTCTATTAAAAGTTCCTTCTAACTTATCCAAGTTTGGGCTTATATAATCAGGAACCTCTCTGCTTTGTCCTTGAGAGGCCTCTACAACTAATGGATGTTCCTTTGATGCATCTCTGATTGAAATAACATCCCCGACAGAACACATATAAGACCTGATATTCACTCTTTTACCATTAACTCTTACATGACCGTGATTAATTAACTGTCTTGCTGAAAAGATAGTTGGAACAAGGTTAAGTCTATAAACGACTGCATCTAATCTTCGTTCTAATAAGCCTACTAATTGTTCACCAGTGTCTCCTCTTAAAGAAGCTGCACTCTTATAATAATTTCTAAATTGTTTCTCTGATAAATTACCATAGTAACCTTTTAGTTTTTGTTTAGCTCTTAGCTGAATACCAAAATCTGATAGCTTACCTCTTCTTTGACCGTGTTGTCCTGGCCCATACTCTCTTTTATTAAATGGACTTTTTGGTCTACCCCATAAATTACAACCTAATCTTCTGTCAATTTTATAATGTGGCTCGCTTCTCTTACTCATTATTAATACTTTCTATTGTGTAACTAAATGAATATAAATAATTCTAGGGAACTATACAGCTGAATAATATACTGTCAACCCTATCTTTATTTAACTTCGAATAATACTAGATATTATTCCGTGTAAAGTATTCAATTCCTGTAATGTTAAATTATTTCTTGTAAAAATTGCTTCAATATTATTAATCATTACTTTTCTTTTTTCATCAGGAGTAAAAAAATTAGTACTATCTAATATCGAAACTAGTCTATCAATAAAGTAATTTAATTCACTTTTATTAGCCATAACTTTTTCATTTTTTATTGGAATATCTGTTGTTTTATCAAGTTTTATAGTATTAAAAAACCATTCATAACAAATTAATAATACAGACATAGACAAATTAATTGAGCTAAAATTCTGATTATTCTCAATATTTATTAAAGCATCAGCTTTAACTAAATCTTCATTATTAAGACCTGATTTTTCACCACCAAAAATAATACCAGCTTTTAGGCCTTGGTTTTGAGCAATTATAAGTTTATCTATACCTTCTTTAGAATTAAAGACTGGCTTATTCATATCTCTTATTCTTGCAGTCGTCGCTAGTAAATATGAAACATCATAAGTAGCTTCTTTAATATCTTTATATACAGCAACATTAAAAGTTTTATCTTCTAAAGCGCCAGCAGCCATTGCATTTGCTTTAATATTTGGCCATCCATCTCTTGGATTAACTAACCTTAAGTCAGATACACCAAAATTTAACATTGCTCTACAAGAGGCCCCTATATTTTCACCTAGTTGTGGCTCTACTAAGATTATACATGGGGCTAATAATTTCATTTATTTAAAAAAAATTTATGCATCATTAAAAAAAGCATTGGTAATTGGATATCTTCTCTCTTTTCCAAAAGAACGAGCTGTAAGTTTAACACCAGGGGCTGACTGTCTTCTTTTATATTCTGAAAGTAGTAATAATTTATAAACTTTATGTACAAGTTTACTATCATATCCCATTGAAATAATAGACTCTAAAGGAGCCTCTTCCTCAATTATTTTGATTAATATTTCATCTAATATCTTATAATCAGGCAAACTATCTTGATCTCTTTGATTGAAATCAAGTTCAGCAGATGGCTCTTTATGAATACTATTTAGAGGGATTGCCATACCACGCGGACCTAAGAATAGATCATTATAATTTTCATTCCTCCATTTAGATAAATTATAAACGTCAGTTTTGTATGCATCCTTTAAAGCACAGAAGCCCCCATTCATATCACCGTATATAGTAGTATAACCAACACTAATTTCACTTTTATTGCCTGTAGATATAAGCATCTCTCCAAACTTGTTTGAAATTGCCATAAGAATAACCCCTCTTATTCTAGACTGAATATTCTCTTCAGTTGTATCTTTATCTAAACCCGTAAAAATATCTTTTAAATCACCTAAATAAGTTTCATTAATTTTTTCAATATTTAAAGTATCAATTTTAATTTTTAGTAACTTTCCGGACTCTTCTGCATCCTTTAAAGAGCCATCAGAAGAATATTTAGATGGCATTCTTATACCTCTCACCTTATTGCTTCCTAATGCATCTACAGCAATAGCAACTGCTAAAGCTGAATCTATACCACCAGATAAACCTAATAGAACTCCTTTAAATTTATTTTTATTAACATAATCTCTTAAACCTAAAACCATAGCATTATATTTAGACTCTAAACCAACAGATATTTTATTAATAATTGAAGGGCATATATCAAATAAATAATTGTTATTACTAATTATTTCTATGGTATTTATTTCTTCCTTCCAAGCACTACTTTGAAGGCACAATTTTGAACTAGCATCCAATGCAAATGAGCCTCCATCAAAAACTAACTCATCTTGCCCTCCAATTTGATTTACATAAACTAGTGGCAAATTTGTTTCTATAACTCGGGAAACTGCAACTGATAATCTTTCATCTTCTTTATTTTGATCAAAGGGTGAACCATTTATAACTATTAATATTTGTGCGCCAGATTCCTGAAGACTTTCTGCAACGTCAGGGAACCACATATCCTCACATATCATTAAGCCAATTCGAATACCTTTAAAAAGTATTGGCCCTGGCATTCTATCTCTATTAAAAACTCTTTCTTCATCAAAAACTCCATAATTAGGTAAATGAAATTTATCAATAATAGAAATTTTACCATCAGAAATTAAAGCAGCAGAATTCATTAATTTATTATCATGAAACCTGGGATAACCAATTATCATAGCGGGACCAGCATCATTTGATATCTCTATTAATTTATCAATAATCTTTTCAGCTGATTGAATAAATGTTTTTCTTAAAACTAAATCTTCAGGAGGATAACCGGTAATTGACAATTCTGAAAAAACACATAAATTACCTCCCTTTTTATTAACCTCCTCACGTGCTGATACTATTTTTTCAAAATTATTTTTTAAATTACCTACATGAAAGTTTAACTGACACAGGGATATTTTTACTTTTTTTTTCAAGAAATAACTCCGTTAATAATTATCGTATTTTATTGGGTAGTAAAAATTCTCTTCCAATTTTAACTCTAGAAATTCCATTATACTCTATTATATCTGCTGTAGCATAAGTTTCTGACCAACTATCAGGTATATAAGAGCCAGTTCCTATCATGTCAACAGGTGCCCCAACGCTAGCTATTAATTTACACTTCTCTGGACTAAAACCGCTAGAAGCAATAATCTTTACTTTATTCCAACCATTGCTATCTAAAGCTAGTCTTAAATGCCATAATGCAGCTGCACTAACACCCGTACCAACTAACCATTTAAGCTCTTGTTCAGTTCTAAAAGTTCTTATTGCATGGGGAGCGTTTTTATCTAATAATTCATACGATTTCGCGGTATCTAAACCTTCCACAAACCTTCCACCATGAGTGTCAATTCTTACTGATAGTAAGCCTTTTTTTGCCATATCTTCAAGTTTATTACACACTTCTAAGGTATCTGAAATTTCTTTACCAAAATAGTCAATCAGGACCGTTATTGGTTCGCCTGGATAAGTTTCCTTAAACATATTTGCAGCATTAAGTGTTGATCCAGCATAACCAACTAAAGCATGAGGCATAGTTCCAACTCCGTTTTTTTTTCCAAAAAAATGAGCTGTGATATCATTAGCACTTCCAATAAAACCTACAGCCCCTTGCTCACTTTGAGCTTTCTTAGATCCTACAGATGCACCATAGGCCATTAACTCTTGCATTTCTGCTCCTGCGCAATGCCTAGCGTCCATAGCAATAAATCCAACTTTAGGTAAATCACTTGCCATTCCAAATGTATTATATGCTGCAACGCAAGCACCACCTAATTTCTGGAGATATATTGTTTCTAAATCTGCTAAAATACTTAATTTACCAGATATATACATAAGACACTCTCCTGCCCCAACCCAAGCACCTTCTTCAAAACATTCATTTATTTTTATTTTATAGCCTCTAGAAATTACAACAGAACTAATCCAATCAATAGCTAGTTTAGGACAATAAATAACTGGTCTACGCATAAACACTGCATAAGTAACTTCAATATCGCCATGTTTTTTAACTATTTCTTTGGTTAATTTAAAATAATGATCAGTTCTTAACTCTATATCATTTTCATAGTCAGACAATAATTTTCCATTCTTTAAGGTTTATCTTTATTTAATTTTATAAAAACTATACTTTTAATACTTTAGTGTTAATAGTTAATTTTACCATAAACATCCAGAGTATATCTATGAAAAATTTTACAATAATTATTTTTATACTTTCTGTATTATTTGCAAAATCTTCCTTTGGTGAAATTTTAGGAACAATTAATGAAAGAGTAGATGAACAATTAATATCAGAATTTTTCGAAAATTATACTACTGTCAAAAATAATGAAAATGATGATAGAATTATTGAGGTATTTAAGAATAATAAACTAGAAGGATATATATTTTCTACTTGGGATATGGTTAAATCTCTTGGCTATGATAGATCTCCATATGAGATAATTATTGGCTTAAATTTCTCAGGCACAATTGCAGGTGCAAAACTTACATATCATAATGAACCTCTCTTTGAACATGATATAAGTGAATCAGAACTTCTGGAATATGTCCAAAGAACTAAAGATATAAATATTGCCAATGGTATGTCTAGAGCATCCAGAGATAAACCCATAAGACCTGATACAGTTCATAGAGGAACAATATCATCTAACTTAATGCATGAAGCTATTTTTAAATCGGCAAGAAATGCATCATTATCAGTTGGATTATTTGAATCTAGTTTTTCTAATAGATTAAATTATTTAAAAGAAATTGAAATGTCATGGGAAGTATTAGTTAAAAATAAATATGTAGTTTATAAAAATAATTATTTTTTTGCTGGATATGATAACTCAGAATTAGCCCTAACTTTATTAAGTCCTAGAGCAATAGGTTATAATATCTTAAAGAGGAGAAGTCATGACAAATTTATGGCTAGTCTTAATGCTCAAGATAATGCCATTTTAGTTGCAGGTAATGGATACTCCTTCAAAGGAGATAAATGGAGAAGCTCTAAATTATTTGATAGGATAAGACTTATACAAGAAGATAATATAATAATTTTTAAGGCATCAGATCATACAAGAGTATCCAAAATTCAAGCAAAAAATGCTCCTAAATTTAAAGAGATATCTATATTTAAGATAAGTCCTAAGTATAATTTTGACCCTACCAAGCCATGGTATTTAGAAATTATTGATACAGAAAATATAGAAAAAAATTCAAATAATATGTTAATACCATATCTTATAAATGATGAATTAGTTATTAAAAAAAGTAAGCCTATTCCCATGTGGTTAAACGTTTGGTTGGACTCAAAATTTAGAATTCTAATTTTAACAACTGCTCTATTAATTTTAACTTTAATAACTATATTCCAAGAAAAAATTAGCAAATATAGACTTACATTTAAATATATTAGAATATCCTATTTATCCTTTACATTAATATGGATTGGTTGGTATACAGGAGCACAATTATCAATTTTTAATATTTTATCTCTAATAAGAATTCCAATAACTGGAGCAGATCTTAACTTTTTCTTAATAGATCCCTTAATTTTCATTATTCTAGTTTTTACAATTATAACCACTATTGTTTTAGGGAGAGGTTTATTCTGCGGATGGCTATGTCCATTTGGTGCATTACAAGAAATAATAGGTTTTATTGCAAAATCTTTAGGTATAAAGAAAAAAGAACTACCTGAAAAATATTATAATAAACTATGGACTATAAAATATTTTATATTAGTGTTTATAGTAGGAGCTTCATTCATCTCTATGGAAACTGCTTCTACTTTTGCTGAAATAGAACCTTTTAAAACTGCAATAATGAGACATTTTAACAGAGGTTTACCATATGTAAGTTATGCATTAATATTATTAATTGTTAGTATTTTTATGGAGAGAGGTTTCTGTAGGTTTATATGTCCATTAGGAGGAAGTTTAGCTGTACTAGGTAAAATAAGAATTACTGACAATTTAAAAAGAAGAAAAGAATGTGGTAGTCCATGTAATTTATGTTCTACATCATGCCCAGTTAAGGCTATTCCTTCAGAGGGAAGAAATAAGGGTAAAATTATTATGAGTGAATGTTTTAGATGCTTAGATTGCCAGTTAGAATATAGTGATAATAAGCGATGTCCTCCATTAGTACAATTAACTAAAATTAAAGCTATTTAAAATGTCAAAAACCTTATCAAGAAGAAGTATTCTAAAAATTTTAGCTAGCGCTATAACCATGACTCCTTTTTATTCTTCTGCTAATAAAAGTCTATATAGCTATACTTGGCAAAGTTTAGCTTTAGGCAATCAAGTAGATATGCAAATATTTACAAAAAATAGAAATCATCTAGAAAAGTTATTTACATTAATTAATTCAGAAATTAATAGATTTAATAAAATATTCTACCTACAAGATGCATCTAGTAAAATCAACTTATTGAATAAACATAAAGTTTTAATTAAACCAGATATAGAATTGATAGATGCAATAAATCTATCTGAAAAGCTTTATCAAATAAGTAATGGATCATTTGATATTACTATTCAACCTTTATGGAACAGCTTCTCTTCTGGAAAAAAAGTTAATACGGATGGTATTGGTTTTAATAATATAGATATAACTTCAAAAAAAATAAGCCTTATAAATGAGAATACAGAAATAACCATGAATTCTATGGCTCAAGGAATACTTACAGATAGAATACATGAAATTTTATTAAATTCAGGAATAAAAAGTCACCTTATAAATTTTGGGGAAGGAAGAACGTCAGGTATTAATCCATTTATAAAAAAGTGGCAATTATATGTAGATAAAAAATATATAGATATTACAAATAAAGCTTTTTCTGTGAGTGAGTCAAAAAGCACCGTATTACCAAATAATAAAAGTCACTTATTTAATGCAAAAACTTATGATTCAGCATTAAATATTCCTGAAAAAACAACTGTAATTGCTGGAAATGCTACCCTTGCAGATGGACTATCTACTACCTATGCTGTTTCAAATGAACTTACTAGAAAAAATTTAATAAAAGCATTTCCCAAAGAAAAATTTATTATTACTTAATTCTTAATACTTATTTTCTGTACTTACTTAGTTCCTCAGAAAGTCTAAACGCTAATTCTAAACCTTGATTAGCATTTAATCTTGGATCACAATGAGTATGGTATCTATCACCTAAATTTTCTTCTTTAATTTCCTGAGCGCCACCAACACATTCAGTTACATCCTGTCCTGTCATTTCTAAATGAATACCTCCTGCATAAGTCCCTTCTGATCTATGAATTTGAAAAAACTGCTCTACTTCACTCATAATATTTTCAAATGCTCTAGTTTTATATCCTGTTTGAGCTTTAAAAGTATTACCATGCATTGGATCACATGACCAAACTACCTTTTTACCCTCTTGATCAACTTTCTTCACTAAAGCAGGTAAGACATTTCCAATATTATCTTTTCCCATTCTAGATATTAACGTTAATTTTCCAGCTTCATTTTCTGGATTAAGTTTATCTATTAAATTTAATAAATCATCTTTAGTCATAGTAGGTCCTACTTTCACTCCAATAGGATTACCTATTCCTCTCATAAACTCAATATGAGCTTCATCTAATCCTCTAGTTCTCTCTCCTATCCACAGCATATGAGCAGAACAGTCGTAATATTTCTCTGAAATACTATCTATTCGAGTCAAACTTTGTTCATAGCCCAATAATAACGCTTCATGTGAAGTAAAAAAATCTACTTTTGATACTAAACCTGCAGTATTTTTATTAATACCACATGCCTTCATAAAACTTAAACATTCTCCTATTCTATCGGCAATTACTCTATATTTATTATCTTGACTACTACCTTCTAAGAATTCTAAATTCCATCTATGTACTTCATGTAAATCAGCATAACCTCCAGTTGCAAAAGCTCTTAATAAATTTAATGCAGATGCAGCTTGACTATAAGCTTTAATCATCCTTTCTGGATCTGGCTCTCTAACAGAAGCTTCAAATTCTATACCGTTTACTATATCACCCAAATAAGAAGAAATCTTTACATTGTCTCTAATTTCAAAAGGATCAGATCTAGGCTTTGCAAATTGCCCAGCAAGTCTTCCTACCTTAACTATAGGCAAAGATGCCCCATATGTTAGTACAGCCGCCATTTGTAAAATTACTCGAAATGAATCTCTTAAATTATCTGCATTAAACTCCGCAAATGACTCTGCACAATCACCACCTTGTAATAAAAAAGCTTTGCCCTCTGATACATCTGCTAATTTGGATTTCAATGTTCTAGCCTCACCAGCAAAAACTAGAGGTGGAAGAGATTTAAGCTTTTCTTCAACATCTTTTAGTTTATTTAAATCTGAATAAACAGGCTGATGCTTTATAGGAAAAGCTCTCCAAGAATCTATAGACCATTTAGAATTCATAATTTATTACCTTTAAATAATAATATTGAGCATTATGATTACTGTTTGTGTAAGTTATTTACAAGTTTTAATTATATTAAAATTTATTTTAAAGTTACTAATTCTTCTGCAGCAGTAGGGTGTATACCCATTGTATTATCAAAATCATCCTTAGTAGCGCCAGCTTTAATAGCAACAGCGCATATTTGAATAATCTCAGGCATGTCATCACCAATACCATGAATACCAACAACTTTATTGTCTTTATTAGTAACAATCATTTTAATAAATATTTTTGTATTTCTACCACCCAAAGTTTGTTTCATTGGTTTAAAAGAAGTTTTGAAAATAGATATACCACCATTATCAGCATATAATTTTTCAGCTTCTACTTCACTAAGTCCCACTACTCCAATAGCAGGCTGTGTGAAAACTGCAGATGCGACATTACTATAATCACATTTTTTATTAGTGGCTCCAAAACGATTATCAGCAAAAATTTGACCTTCCGCTATTGCTACAGGAGTAAGGTTTATTCTATTAGTTACATCCCCTATAGCAAAAATATTTTTAATATTAGTCTCGTTATTATCATCCACAATAATTTCACCTATACTACCAATTTTTATACCTACATTTTTCAGACCTAAATCATTTGTAGCTGGGACTCTTCCGGTTGCATACATAACTTCTTTAGTAATAACTTCTTCACCGCTACTTAATTTTGTTAATAATCCATCTGAAGTTTTAGCAACAGAAGAAATTTCAGTCTCAGTCAGTAATTTAATTTTTGAATTTTTTAATTCTTCCGTAATTAATTTAGAAATATCACTATCAAAACCTCTTAATATATTTTTACCTCTATATACTAGTGTTACATTTGAACCAAAAGAAGCAAATATCCCGGCAAATTCTAATGCAATATATCCACCTCCATTTATAACAATACTAGTCGGAAATTTTTTTAGATCCAAAGCTGCATCTGAATCTATACAAAGTTCTTTACCTATAATATCAGGCATAAAAGGTTTACCACCTACAGCAATAAGTATGGAGTTTGTAGATAATACTTCCCCATTAACTTCAATTTCATTATTACTAATAATCTCTGCAAAACCATTAATAATATTGACCTTAGATAATAAATTCAAATAAATTTTATTTAATCTATCTAACTCTTTATTCTTATTAGAAATTAGTTTTGACCAATCATGAATAAATGAAGAAATTTGCCAACCAAAACCCTCTGAGTCTTCAATGTCTTTTGCAAAATGAGAACCATATACTAGTAATTTTTTTGGCACACACCCTCTTAAAACACAGGTTCCTCCTACCCTAACACTCTCTACAATAGCAACTTTCGCTCCATAATTTGCTGCTATTCTAGCTGCTCTAACTCCACCAGAGCCTGCTCCTATAACTATTAAATCATAATGATTATTATTGCCTGTTTGGTTGTTCAAAATAATCTCCCTATAAATATAATAAAATTATATATATTTATTTACAATTTATAGCTAGATTATTTTTATTATGAGAAATATTTTAATTATAATTATTTTATGTTTAATCACACCTTATTTAGCGTATTCCAAAAATTTTGAAAAATGTTCTAGTGATAACAATTCATATGAAATTGATAAATGTCTAAAAAACATAAAGAGTCAGTTAATGAATGAAAATATTAACATCAAAATATATTCGATAAATAAAGAACTTTATAAAAATAGAAATATTTTTATAAGTATCTGTGGCTATAATATTAATAAATATAAATATACTGATAGAAATGGGCAGCTAAATATAAATTTTAAATCTAAATATCTAACAAAATGTGAAGCTCTAATAAATCTAGATATAATAAGTGAATATGGACTTTGTAAAGACGGTCAATATGCAAATGCTAAATGGGATTCACTAGAATTAAATGACTCTATTTATTTTTCATGTAATACATTAAAGTAATTATTAATACTATTACTCAAATTATTTTGTAAATTACTAATACTATAAAATTTATGAATATGTTTAGCAGATACGTTACACATATTTGTATATAAATCTGAGTTAGTTATTAGATTAATTATGGCCTCGGTTATCTCTATAGGGTTATTTATAGAAACTAAAATTCCATTATTTTTATCAATATTTATTATTTCAATCGGACCATCACATTTCGTAGAAATAACAGGTTTGCCATATGACATAGCTTCTATAACTGTTAAACCAAAAGGTTCAAAATGAGATGGCTGACAGAATATATCAATTTTATTGAAAAAATCTTGTTTATTTTTAATCCATCCAGGAAATTCTAGTTCTGGCAAATCAAGAGCATATTTTTTTAAGTCTTTATATAAAATACCATCACCTGCTAAAATTGCTTTAAAATTAAAACCTTTTTTCTTTAATACTTTTAATGCATCAATATAATCGTAAAACCCTTTCTTTTCTACCATTCTTCCCAAGGCCCCAATTACAATATTTTTTTTGTTGATATTTTTAGGTTTTATATATGGCATCTCTACTAAAACATTAGGACAATAAATGCATTTATTTTTATCAATACCAAAATCAATCAACTCTGAAATTATTTTTTTATTTACTGCGTATATTAGATCAGCCTTATTATAAAATTTTAATTGAGAAAATTTAGCTGTATGATTAACAGCAAATACAGGCTTTTTAAAATTATTCTTAATTAGTGAAATTAATTTTGCATTATGAACAAAACACGCATCTGCGTTATTTATAATTTTATTTATCCATTTACATAAACCTAATTTTAATAAAATTTTATCAAAAGTATTAAATGTATGGATATTTATAAAGTTCTTATATTGGATATCTAACTTAACATAATTATTAATAGAATTAATAGCATCAGAGAATTTTGGTAATATTATTGATAAGGTATAGCCTTCTCGAACTAAAGCTAAAGAATGTATACCTATCATATTAGATATGCCTCCAGCTTTAGTATCAAAAGAAATTAAAACTAAATGTTTATTTTTCATAGAGATCTTTTAATCGTCTATTCCTGCAATTAACATATACTTAGTTTCTAAATATTCATCTATACCTTCAGCGGCTCCTTCTCTTCCTATGCCTGATTCTTTTATACCTCCGAATGGTGCTGCTTCAGTAGAAATTACTCCAGCATTAATGCCTACCATTCCATACTCCAATGCTTCTGCAACCCTATATATTCTTCCTATATCTCTACTATAGAAATAACCGGCTAAGCCATAATTGGTGTCATTTGCCATTGTAATAACTTCTTCTTCTGAAGAGAACTTAATCAATGGTGCCACAGGGCCAAATGTTTCCTCATAGAATATCTTCATATCATTTGTAACACCAGTCATTACCGTAGGTTTATAAAACTGCTTACCGGCATTATCTAAAGCGCCACCAGTAATTACCTTAGCGCCTTTATTTACAGCATCTTCCACATGACTTTGGACTTTTTCTACTGCAGACATTGTAATAAGTGGTCCTATTTGAGCACCATCTTCTCTACCGTCAGAAACTTTAAGAGCAGCTGATTTCTTAGAAAACTTTTCTGCAAATTCATCATATATATTTTCATGAACAAATATTCTATTTGCAGATACACAAACCTGACCACTATTTCTATATTTATTGGCCATCGCTCCTTCTACAGCCTCATCTAAATCAGCATCTTCAAATATAATTAAAGGCGCATGACCTCCTAATTCCATAGAAACCTTTTTAATTGTTGAAGCTGCTTTTGCTATTAGAGCTCGGCCTACATTAGTTGAGCCTGTAAAAGAAATTTTACGTACATGATTGTTGGTACATAATTCATCACCTACCTCTGAAACATTCTCTTCAGAAACAGATATAAGATTAATTACACCTTTAGGAACTCCTGCACGATGTGCTAATTCCACTAGTGCTGTAGCAGAAAATGGAGTAGAACCAGCCGGCTTAATCACGACAGGACAGCCAGCTGCTAAAGCAGGTGCAATTTTTCTTGTAATCATAGCTGCAGGAAAATTCCAAGGAGTTATAATTCCACATACACCAATTGGTTGTTTTATAGACATCATTCTTCTATCTGCCATAGTAGAAGGAATTGTTTTTCCATAAGTTCTTTTTGCTTCTTCCGAGAACCAATCGGTAAACCAAGACGCGTATATAATTTCTCCTCTAGAATCTGCAATGGGTTTTCCATTTTCTAAAGTCATAATAAGTGCTAAATCATCTATATTTTCTAAAATTAATTCATGCCATTTTCTAATAATTATTGACCTATCTTTTCCAGTTAGCTTCTTCCAAGCACTCCAAGAATTATTAGCTGCCTCTATAGCTTTAATTGTTTCAGGTTTGGAACAATTTGGCATAGAGCCAACTACAGTAAGGTCTGAAGGATTATAAACATCAAAAGTACTTCCATTATCAGAATTCACCCATTCTCCATCTATAAAACATTGCTGCTTAAATAAATTTTTATCTTTTAATTGAAATGTTAAGCCACCAGCATCTATATCCATTTAATCCTCCTTTAAAAAATAATTAAGTTTAATTATATTAATCAATATATATAACTATGGATATATATATTTAAAAAAAATGAGATTATAAAATCAACTTACTAGAATTAGTTTTTAACCATTGTTTTTGTAACTTGTAATTAGCCATATATTTTTCAACAGTATCCCAAAAATTATTAGAATGATTGAGGTATTTTATATGACATAATTCATGTATTATTAAATAATGGATTACTTCTAGTGGAGCCATTATAATACGCCAGTCATAAGATATAATTCTTTTTGAATTACAACTACCCCATTTACTTTTATATTTACCAAATAATAATTTATTTGCTGCAACTCCTATAAGGATTTCATAATAACTAGTTGTTTTTATTAAATATTTTTTTGACTCACTTATGTACCAAGTTTTCAGAATATTTCTGATATAAGTAGCATTAAAATTATTATTAACTTCGACAATAATATTATTCTTATATAGATATACGTTGTCTCTATTAGCATCTTTTATTTTTAATGAATACTCGGTACCAAAATATAAAAATTTATCTCCATTCTCATATTTTCTTTTGATATCAAAACTATTTGTTTTTTCTAAAGCTAATTTATTATTAATCCAATTTATTTTTCTTTCAATTATGTTATCAATTTCACCATCTGAAACAAACTTAGGTAAAGATAAAACTACTGCTTGGTTTTTTACTTGCAGAGATATAGTTTTTAATCTGTTAGTTCTTTTTATAATAATATTAAAATTATATTTCATATAGTTAACTTAAGTTATTTTTTACACTCAAATTCCCATTCTGGAATTATTTTTATTAGTGCATTAATTAATTTATTTAGGTTTTGTTCGGATATTGTAAATGAAGGCATAAGATATATTACATCTAAAAATGGTCTTATCCAAACACCTTCTTCAACAAATTTCTTTCTTAACCAATTTAATTTGTTCATCTCTTTTACCTGAACTACTCCTAAAGCTCCTTTAACTCTGACATCTGCTACTGAGTTAAAATGTTTACAATCAACTAAACCTTTTACTAAAGCACTTTGAATATTTTTAACCTGTGACAACCTGGGTTCATTTTTAAATAATTCAATCGATGCATTGGCTGCTGCGCAAGCGAGAGGATTAGACATATAAGTAGGTCCATGCATTAAGGCGTCTTCATCTTTATCTGATAAAAATGCTTCATATATTGAATCTGTTGAGACGGTACAAGCTAAAGATATAGCTCCTCCTGTTAATGCTTTCCCTAAACATATTATATCTGGTTCTATTTTACTATTTTCGAAAGCAAACATAGTACCTGTTCTTCCAAATCCAGTAGCAATTTCATCAACTATAAATAGGATATTATTCTCCTTTGCAATATTACTAATAAACTTTAAAACGTTATCATCATGAAATTTAAAGCCTCCAGCACACTGAACTAGTGGTTCAATAATAATTGCTGCTAAATGTTCTTTATTATTCATTATTACGTTTTTAAAATTTTCTTTTTTAATATCATTAATTGGTATATCTAAATTTAATTGCTCAGGCACATACTTTTTAAATAATGAATGCATTCCTTCTTCTGGATCACAAATTGACATTGCACCTAAAGTATCTCCATGGTAACCATTTTTAAAACTTAAAAATTTTCTTTTATTTGGTCTATTGTTATTAACCCAATATTGAATAGCCATTTTCATAGAAACTTCAACTGCTACAGACCCTGAGTCTACAAAAAAGTAATGATTATAAATAGATGGAAGCATTGTTTTTAAATTTGTTGCTAATTGTTCAGCAGGATTATGCGTAAAACCTCCAAACATAATATGAGGCATATCAGTAAGCTGTTTACTCATTGCATTAATAATATCTGGGTGATTATATCCATGACAAGCTGTCCACCACGAAGCAACACCATCTATAAGAACTTCACTATTATCTAAAGTTATTTCTGAACCTAAAGTTTTTACCGCTTTAGGAACAAAATCCAAGTGCTTCATTTGAGCATATGGGTACCATAGATTTGGGTGTGGATTATTCAAAAGGTTAAGATACTTTATTTATTACTTCTTTAAAGGTAATTTTAGTTTCACCAGTCAAACCAAAATCATCTAACATCTTGGAATCTTTATCTGTACCAGGATTATCTGCTGTAAGTAATACATCTCCTAAAAATAAAGAGCTTGCTCCAGCTAAGAAGCATAAAGCTTGAGTAGAGTCAGACATTTCTGCTCTACCAGCTGATAATCTTACAGTGGATAGAGGCATCATTATTCTTGCTAAAGCAATAGTTCTTACAAGCTCTATATGATTCAATGGCTCTACATCTCCAAGTGGTGTTCCAGGTATTCTAATTAACATATTAATGGGAACACTCTCCGGATGTTCGTCTAAGTTTGATAGGGTTCTAATCATTTCAGATCTATCATATCGTGTTTCACCCATTCCAATTATACCCCCTGAGCATACCTTAACTCCTGCATTCCTAACTTTTTCTAAAGTATCGATTCTATCAGAAAAATTTCTAGTAGTAATAATAGATTTATAAAACTCTTCAGACGTATCTATATTATGATTATAGTAATTTAAACCTGATTTAGCTAACTTTTCTGCATGGCCTTCTTTAAGCATCCCTAATGTTACACAACTTTCTAAACCTAGACCATTTACGGCTTCTACCATGTCACAAACTTGATCAATATTTTTATCTGTTGGCCCTCTCCAAGCTGCACCCATAAAAACCTTGTTGCACCTTCTATAACGGCATCTTCTGCTGCCTTAACAACTTCTCCTAATGAAATTAGCTGTTCTTTCTTTAAATCAACGTTATGGTGAGCACTCTGCGAACAATAAGAACAATCTTCTGGGCATGAGCCAGTTTTTATACTTAACAATTTACTTTTTTGTATTTCATTTTTTGGAAAATTGCTTCTATGAATTGTCTGAGACTTGTATAAAAGATCTAATAAAGGCTGGTCTATAATTGATTTAGCTTCCTCACTAGTCCAATTATATCTTAAAATAGAATTATTCTTATATATTTTATTCATAATCGCTAATATAGTATTATTAAAATATTGAGCAAGCAAGAAATAACATGAATAGTAAAATAATTTCTTTATATAAAAATAAATTATCTGAAATAAATAAATTATCTCAGACTAGAAAATTAGTTTTAACTAGTAGAAATAATAACTCAATTGTTACAAGAAATGAAAAAACTCTCATTTCATTCAGCTGTAATGATTATTTGGGGTTAAGTAAAAACAAAGAAGTAGTAAAGGCAAGTATTAGGGCAACTAAACAATATGGTTCTGGCTCTGGCGCATCAAGACTTGTATCAGGAAATAATCCACTCTATGAAAAATTAGAGCACTTATTAGCAACATATAAAAAATCTGAAGGTGCATGTGTGTTTGGAAGTGGTTACTTAACTAATACTGGAATAATTCCAGCTCTATCCTCAAATAAGGATATATTACTATATGATGAACTTAGTCATTCATCTACAAATATAGGAATAAAATTATCAAGCGCAAAGTCTATAAATTTTAAACATAATGATTCTAATCATGTAGAATCATTACTGAAAAAGTATAGACAAAAATATTTTCACTGCTTTATATTAACTGAAGGTGTTTTTAGTATGGATGGTGATAGAGGTAAAATTAAAGAATTAGCCTTTCTTGCAAATAAATATAATGCTTCAATTATTTTAGATGATGCACATGGCTTTGGAGTCTTAGGAAATGGAAGAGGATCACTCCATGAATACACTCCTATACCTGAAATATTAGTTCAAATGGGAACTTTATCTAAAGCAATAGGTAGTTATGGAGGATTTGTTACTGCTTCTAAAACAATAATAAGATTATTGCATAACAAAGCTAGAAGTTTAATATATACAACAGGTCTTCCACCAGGAAGTCTAGCAGCATCTATAAAATCTCTAGAAATAATAATGTCAAATTCTAAAATAACTAATAAACCTTATCAATATGCTAAATTATTCTGTAAAATAGCAAAATTACCTACTCCTGAATCCTCTATAGTTTCAATCATTATGCATTCTGAAGAAAATGCTATTAAAGCCTCCAAATTATTTGAAAAGTATGGCTATTATATTGGTGCTATAAGGCCGCCTACAGTACCTATTAATACATCTCGATTAAGGTTTACATTTTCTTCAGCTCATAAGAAAAAAGATATTATAAATTTGGCTGAACATGCAAAAAATATTTTGAAAAGATTGAATTAAGTATGCAAAAATATGCTTTTATAACTAGTACAGGAACTAATATTGGAAAAACATTTTTAACTACAATGCTAATTAAAAGAGCAATTAAGTTAAATCATAGAGTAAATGCATTAAAACCAATAATAAGTGGTTTTAATAGAAATGATTTAAATGAGACCGATACTGGAATCATATTAAATGCCTTAAAGGGCTCACTAAATGATATAGATAAAATTTCGCCTTGGCGTTTTAATGACCCTTTATCTCCAGATATGGCAGCAAAAAATGAAGAAAAAACCATAAACTTTACAGATTTAGTTAACTTTTGCATAAATAATATAAATAATCAGAATTATGACTTAACCTTAATTGAAGGTGTAGGAGGAACCATGGTTCCTATAAATCAAAAATATACAATCATGGACCTAATTATTTCACTTAATATTCCTGTTATATTAACTATAGGTTCTTATCTAGGAAGTATCAGTCATACTCTTAATGCTTATAAAATTCTAAATAAACATAATATTAATGTTAGCTCAATCGTTATGATGCAGAGTGAAATTAACGATGTAGGTTGTGAAGCTACTGTAAACTCCCTTGAAAACTATATTAAGAACTCTCCAATAATTTATTTTAAAAGAAATGATATAGACTATTTAAAGGTAGATAAAATTTTAAATTATTTATAGTGTATATAAATTTTTGTATCAGGAGTTACTTTAATGAATAACATTTGTATTATATCATTTTATAAGTTTGTAACAATACTAGATTTAGAAAAACTAAAAATTCAAATTGAAAATATTTGTTTAATGTTTGAAACGAAAGGTACTATTTTAATTGCTCCAGAAGGTATTAACGGAACAATTGAAGGGTCTAAAGATAATATTGAAAAGTTTCTGGAAACATTAAAAAATGATAAAAACTTTTCAGATATTATTCCTAAATATTCATATAGTTCTAAAGACTCTTTTAATAGAATGAAAGTTAGACTTAAAAAAGAAATTGTAACGATAGGTAATACTGAGGTTAACCCTAATAAATATATAGGTAAATATATTGAACCAAATGATTGGAATGAATTAATTTCTGACCCAAATACAATTTTAATAGATACTAGGAATGAGTATGAAGTTGCTATAGGAACATTTAAAGGTGCTATTAACCCTAAAACTAAAAGTTTTAGAGACTTACCTAATTGGATCAAAAATAATTTAGAAAATGTGGATAATAATTATAAAAACAAAAAAATAGCAATGTTTTGTACTGGAGGAATTAGATGTGAAAAATCGACTTCTTACTTAGTACAAAAAGGTTTTACTAATGTTTCACATTTGAAAGGAGGTATATTGAAGTACCTAGAAAATATTCCCAAGAAAGAAAGTTTATGGGATGGAGAATGTTTTGTATTTGACCAAAGGGTATCTGTAGCAGAAAAACTAAAACCTGGTTCATATTTTATGTGTCATGGTTGTAGAATGCCGCTCAAACCAGAAGATACGAAATTAAAATCATATATTCATGGAGTTTCATGTAAATATTGTCATAATAAAAAAAGTGCAGAGAGTAAAAAAAGATATGCAGACAGACAAAAGCAAATTAATTTAGCACTTGAAAGAGGAGAAAAGCATATCGGAAGTAAACCTATGGCATCCTCAACAATAATTGGTAAAACTAATGGATAAAAGACCAATTTTATATTCTTTTAGAAGATGCCCATACGCAATGAGAGCTAGAATATTTATTCTATTATGTGAAATTGAAGTTCAATTAAGAGAAGTTCTATTAAGAGATATACCTATAGAAATGATAAATATTTCTCCTAAAGCAACCGTTCCAGTTTTACAACTAAATGATGGAACAGTTTTAGAAGAAAGTTTAGATATTATGAATTGGGCTACAGATTACAATGATAAACATAATTTAAAAAAATCAAAATTAAATAATATTAATATACATAATGAAATATTGAATAAGTTTGACAATGAATTCAAATTTCATCTTGATCGGTATAAATATAATAACCGCTATGATCTTAGTGAAGGAGTGAAATCAAAAGATATTCATAGAGATGAAGCATTGAAAATTTTATATATAGTTGAAAAACTATTTACAAATAATAATCTTTGGCTATTTGGAAATAGCCCAAGTTATTTAGATATAGCTATACTTCCCTTTATAAGACAATACAGAATAGCGGATATACAATGGTTTGATGAAAAAATGCCATATAAGAATGTACGTGCATGGCTAATGAGATTTTTAGAATGGGATGTATTTATTCAGGTTATGGTAAAAAATAAACCCTGGTTAAATAAAGATGAACCTATATTTTTTGGCTTAAATTAATTTAAGTTTATGGAAAAGAGAGATGCTATAATATTTGAGACAGTATTAGGAAATATAAAAGTATTTTCGATAAACGAAGTAGTTGTTTTAATTAAGTTTACAAATAAAAAAGTTAAAAATTCGAACTCTGAAATATTAAATAAATCGAAGCATCAAATAAAAGAATATTTATCAGGAAATAGAACTGTCTTTAATATAAATATTAAGTTTGAAGGAAGTATATTTCAAAAACGAGTATGGGAGCAATTGTCTTTAATACCTTATGGTAAAACTATTTCTTATCTAACATTATCTAATATATTGAAAACTTCTCCAAGGGCTATAGGAAATGCTTGCGGAAAAAACTCTTTATTAATAATTATACCATGTCACAGGGTAATATCAGTCAAAGGTAAATTAACTGGCTTTTCTGCATTAGGGGGAATTAAAACTAAAGAAAAACTATTGCAAATAGAGGCTACTAAAATTTAAGTATTCTATCTCTAAAACTTGCTATAACTACAAACCAATAAAAACGTAATCTACCAAAAGTAGTCTTACTAGCTTTTAAGTCCTTATATTTGTTAAGTCCGCATTCGGTTTTAATAAATTTATCCATAGTAATAATATATCATATACTATTGATATTTTGAAGGAGGCTGAGGATTATTTTTAGGATTAGTATCATGTTTACTAATTCTTATTACTGTTTCTTTATCTACTAATTCTAATAAATCTTTCTCTATATTGTCAGCTAAAGTTTTAGAATAAACTTCTTCGGAATTTATATATACTGTAAATGAGTTTTTATATTTTTTAGTTTTACCTTTTTTGGCTAAAGAATCTTTTGTCCAATGATATAAAGGATAGTTATCTATTCCATTTTTTTCAGCCTCCGTCACATATCCCATAAAACCATCATATTGGCTAAGTAAACCTGCATTATGTTCTCTTAAGACAGACAATAAATTATTTTTATGCTTAGAAGTATTATTGCTTCTAAAAACATCTGAGAAATTAGAGGAAAAGTATATCCTTATTTGATATAACCATTCTTCAGTCATTAAAAAATCCTATTAAAACCATACACAACATACACTCTTTTACTTTTAAATATATCAAGCGGATCATTTTATAAAGAATTATTTTATTTTAATATTAGCATAATTATCAGAAAACCATTTATAAGCTTGTTCTAAACCAACTTTTAGCTCTATCTTTGAACTCCATCCTAATTTAGTAATTTTATTAATGTCCATAACTTTTCGAGCCATTCCGTCTGGATAATTTTTATCAAATTTAATAACTCCATTCCAACCAGCAATATTTTTTATTAAATTTGCAAATTCCATTATTGAAATTTCTTTACCGCTTCCTATATTAATATGCTCATCATCACTATAATTTTCCATAACAAATAATAGTCCTTCTGCTAAATCATCCACGTGCATAAACTCTCTTAGAGGTTTTCCAGTTCCCCATAACACAACTTCATCTTTATTTAACTTTACTGCATCATAAAATTTAGAAATTAAGGCTGCTACAACATGGCTATTTTGTGCATGAAAATTATCACCTGGTCCATACAAATTAGTAGGCATTACAGAAATATAATCAACATCATATTGATTTCTATAAAATTGGCACAATTTAATACCTGCAATTTTAGCTATAGCATAAGCTTCATTTGTAGGTTCTAATTCTCCAGTAAGAAGAGCGCTTTCTTTAATTGGCTGTTTTGCTTCCCTTGGATATATACAACTAGACCCTAAGAACATAAGTTTTTTTATTTTATACTTAAAAGAATTTGATATTACTGAATTTTGTATCGCTAAATTATCAAATAAAAAATCAGCAGGGAATGAACTATTAGCTAAAATTCCTCCAACCTTAGCCGCAGCTAAAAAAACTGTATCTGGTTTGTACTCATGAAACCATTCGTCAACTTCGATAGTATTTTTTAGATCTAATTCATTAGAGTTTACAGTTAAAATTTCACAATCAATTTTTTTTAAAAGCCTAACTAAAGCACTACCTACCATTCCCTTATGTCCAGCAACAAAAATACGTTTGCCATTTAATGAAAATTTTTTAGATTTAGTCTTAATCAACTATCAATGCCAAAACGTCTTGTTTCTTGCTCTAACTCAACAGTTTTTAAGTCTTCTTTCACCATTTCTTTTACTAACTCTTTAAACCTAATTTTAGCTTCCCAACCTAATATTCTTTTTGCTTTAGAAGAATCTCCCATTAAATAATTTACTTCTGTAGGTCGAAAATATCTTTTATCCACTTCAATTAATGCTTTTTTAGTATTTTGACTATAACCTATTTCATTTACTCCAGTGCCTTTCCATTCTATTACCTCATCTATTTGTGAAAAAGCAGTTTCTATAAATTCTCTAACCGTGTGGGATTCACCTGTAGCTATTACATAATCATCTGCTTTATCTTGTTGAAGCATCATCCACATACCTTCAACAAAGTCCTTTGCATGCCCCCAATCTCTTTTTGCATCTAAGTTGCCTATATAAAGTTTATCTTGTAATCCTAGTTTTATAGCTGCCACTGCTCTAGTAATTTTACGTGTTACAAAAGTTTCTCCACGAACTGGGCTTTCGTGATTAAATAATATACCATTACAAGCAAATATATTATATGCTGCGCGATAATTAACTGTAATCCAATATGCATATAATTTAGCTGCTGCATATGGTGATCTAGGAGAAAATGGAGTATCTTCATTTTGAGGCAGGCTCGATGTATTTCCATATAATTCAGAAGTAGATGCTTGATAAAATTTAACTTTTTTTGTCATATTCAATAACTTAATAGCTTCTAATAATCTAAGCGTACCTAACCCATCAGCATTTGCTGTATATTCTGGAGTTTCAAAACTAACTTGAACATGACTTTGAGCAGCCAGATTATATACTTCATCTGGATTTATTTTTTGCATTAAACCTATTAAGTTACTCGCATCAGTCATATCTCCATAATGGAGGTGAAATTTAATATCTTTTGAATGTGGGTCTTGATATAAACTATCAATTCTACTTGTATTGAATGATGAAGAACGTCTTTTTATTCCATGGACCTCATAGCCCTTAATCAAAAGAAATTCAGCTAAATAAGCACCATCTTGTCCAGTAATACCAGTTATTAGAGCAATTTTATTTTTCATAATTAGACTATATAATTTATATAATAATATGTGAAGATAATATAAATATTAGTTTCCTATATTATTAAAAATAAAAGACAAAATATTTATAATCTCTTTCCAGAATCAATAATTGCATCTAGATTATCCGGTTGTATTTCAATCCAACTTATAAAACATGAACTGCTACCCATTAAGACGTACCAATTAGATTGCTCATAATCAGGCCATATAACAACTGTATCAATTTTATTTATCAAATCTAAATTATATTCTCTATTAGTAATTTTATATCCATTTTTAAAATTAATTAAAGTTTTATTAATAATCTTAAAAGGTATAATATGAGGCATCTCTATCTTACCCTTTTTAAGGGTACCTTCAAAAGATTGACATGTTTTTTCTGTTTTTATTTCATAATCTTGGTCTGATAATGAAATAGTGTCCCATTTAGCAACATATCCAGCAGGAACTTTCTCAGCGTACAAGTTAATACAAAATAAACAAAATATTGATAAATAGATTATAAGCTTCATATTAATCTCCTTAAATAATATTTATTTAACCACTTTTAGATGATTCGGTTTATTATCAGTATTTTTTTCTTTTTTTACTATGTAATTATCTTTTTTAATTGTTATTACATTATTTAAAATATTTTGCCATGTTGTGCCTATTCTTTTAAACCTTATATATAAATTTTTATTACTACTAATTTTTTCTGAAAATTCGTTAAACTGTTGCTCTAATTCATTTATAACATCTTTATTTTCTATATTTTTATCTTTTTCATTTATTTCTATTACAAAAATTTTTTTCATATTTCTTCTTTATTTTTTTTTGAGAATGATTATCATTCTCATTGACATGCAATTTAAAATAAGATATATATTCATATATAAGGACAATATTAGTTTCCTCCCAAGAAAGTAATAAACCTTATATTTAATAAGAGAGTAAGTGAGTACCTCCATTTACTCTCTTTAAATTTATCTCCCTAAATCAAGGTCTTTGTAAGTTACATCTTCCACTAATACACCGGTAACATTATATATACTTCCAAATGCCTCATCATTAGGCTCATCTATATTCACAACTCCATTAATACCTATAGGTTGATACATGTGCCGTATTCTAACTGGTTTATCAAAACGTACCATTAGCATTTGATTAGGGGGTGGAGGAGGAACATGCATACACATTCCAGCTGAGGGCACTAAAACAAATTCAGTAACAGTTTCTGCTTCACCAAAATCGACATCTAATGGAACCATAAAACCAGTTAATCTAATATTAACTCCATTCAATTCTGTAACTGTTGCTAAACCTGCTTCTTCTACTGCTGTTAAAAAGTCTGGATCACTCCACATTTCATCTGTAACACCACTTTCTGGAACAAAATCAAAAGCATCTGCTGGTAATAAGTCTGTCCAAGTTATAGGAAGAACTGATGTTTCAGAAGTAATTTCAATAGTATCGTTAGCATATATGGCAGAACATACTAAATAAATAGATATAATAATATAAACTATAAATTTCATCTCATACTCACTATATTAAATTCTACTATTATTCAATTTTCTAATTAATACTATAAAGATAGTCACAATAACATAAGTTACAACCAATATTGGCCCTGCAGGTAAATCAAATATTACCGAAAATAAAATTCCTAAAATTACTGAAATTAATCCACTTAACCAAGCTGTTCTATATGGATTCTTAGTATTTAAAGCAGTTAATGCAGGTAAAATAAGGCTAGCAAAAACGATATACACTCCAACTAGCTGCACTGAAGATGTTATTGCTAAGGAAAATAATATATAAAAACTAATACCATT
>JAQWLZ010000071.1 GCA_029247025.1 Alphaproteobacteria bacterium
TTTTTTACTTGAGTTTCTCCATTTTCTCCTTCGACATACATCTCTTTTAAAGTTTGCGTATCATATGCTGTTAAACCAGTAAATATTAGAACTCCAACTATACTTATTATGAATTGCATCATTGTAGACTGTAAAAATATATTTACTACCATAGCTATTATAATTCCAATTAAACCCATCATTAAAAATGAACCAAAATTGGCTAATGATTTTTTTGTAGTATATCCATAAATACTTGCAGCTAAAAATGTAGAAGAAGATATAAAGAATACTCTTGCTACAGATTCACCCGTATAAGCTAAAAATATAGACGCTAATGATATTCCGTAGCAGCCAGATAGAACCCAAAACATTGTTTGGGCAGTAGATGCTTGCATTTTTTGAATGCGCACAGACAGCATGATAACAAGGCCAAGTGGCGCAAGCATAAATATAAAGCCTAAAGGAGAGGCAAATAACGCTTGTCCTAGAGCTGTATATTGACCATTTTGGTCAACTGCGGCACCGGAAACAAGCCAAGCTACTAAACCTGTTATAGCAAGTCCTACTGTCATATAGCCATATATTTTTTGCATATAAGCTCTTAAACCTGCATCTTCAATACTTAAAGAAGCAGCTTTAGCTTGAGTTTGAGGGTTAGAACTAAAATGACCAATTTTCATATTAAAAACTCCAATTTAATAAATAAAGTATATTTTTTTTGTTATAGATTATAATTTATTATAATATATAGTATATATTGTGAAAAATCTATATTTTACAAGCTAATAAACTTAACATTTTTTATAATTAGGTTATTTTTAGATTAGAGAAGATATAGAATAATATTTATATTAAAGTTGTAATCTATGAAATTAAATCAAAAACAAACAGAAAATAAGTTTAAAGACTTAGAAGGCTGGATATTAAATAAAAATATTCAAGTAATATCTAAATCATATAAATTTAATGATTTTAAGGAAGCTTTTTTGTGGATGACATATGTATCTGAAGAAGCTGAGAGAGTAAACCATCACCCTGAATGGAAAAATGTATATAATACAGTGGAAGTAATTCTTACCACTCATGATGTCTCAGGTTTATCTAATAAAGACTTTTTATTAGCTAATTTCATGGATAAAGAATTTCATAAATTTCTATAAAAGAAAATAATTAATGGGCAAATATTTATCATTCCTTAGTATATATAAAATACCAATAGCTCCCTTAACATTTGGGTTATGTGGAACTCTACCCTTCATATTTTTATCATTAGCTATTTGGATATGCCCCTATGAATTAAAATTAATGGCATTATACAATTTGATAAATTATTCGATTGTAATTTTATCTTTTGTTGGAGCAATTCATTGGGGCGCTGCTATGATTAGAGAAGATATTAATTATGAGTGGTATTTTATATCAATTATACCAGCTCTTTTAAGTTGGTTTTTAATTATGGGTTTTATAGCAAATTATTTAATTATTTTTATAATATTGATGATATTATTTTTAATCATATTTTTTATAGATGTAAGAGCTGTAAGAAATAAAATACTTCCACAATGGTATTTGCCACTAAGGAAAGTTATTACTATTATAGTTTTTTTATCCTTAGGCTCAGTCTGTCTAGCTATCAATATAAATGTAATATAGTATTATTTTTTTTTAATTTGATCTAATAACAAGATTATCATTGTAGCTATAATTATTACTATTGAGCCAATTATTTCATTTAAAAAAGGAAGCTCATTAAATATTATAAATCCATAAATTCCAGCAAAAATTAATCTGCTGTAATCTGCAGGCATCACAACTGTAGTTATGCTATTTTTTAACCCCCATATAGTAAGCATTTGGGCAATTGTTCCACATACAGCTGCTAAAAAAATGAGTAATAAACTAAAAAGACTAATGGAATCCCAAAATATAATACAAGGTATTATTAAACCAGTTGAGGATATTATTCCATAATATAGCTGAATAGTTAAAGTGGATTCGCTAGAGGTTAGTGATTTAACAGTTAATTTTACACAACTTACAAAAAATGCACCAATTAATGCTATTATTGCTGAATAGTATGTAATATTAGAATCATTGTTAGGATTTATAATTAATATAACTCCCATAAATCCTAAAATTATTAAAACAATCCTTACAAGGCCTGGTTTTTCACCAAGAAATATCATAGCAAGTGGAACTAGAAATAATATTCTTGTATATCCAAGAGTTACTGCTGTTGCTAAAGGCATTAAAGATAAGGCCGTAAAGCCAGCCATAATTGCTCCTATCCCCAATAAGCCTCTATAAATATGTAGGTGTAATCGATTAGTATTCAAAATTTTATATGGGCTATTTTTTATTATAATAGGTAAAAGAATTATTAACCCAAAAAAACAACGAAAAAAGGCTATTTGGAATGGATGAAGTTCCGCAGTTAGGTATTTCACTATTGTTCCCATTATAGGAAAAGTAGCCGAAGCTAAGAGTATAAAAAGAAATCCTTTAATATTTGGATTTAAACTATCCCAAAAGCTTTTAAATTTTTTAGATTTATTCATTTAAGGTTTAATTACAGCTTAATACAATTTTTCCAGTATTTGATCTACTTAAGAGAAAGTTTAGTGCTTCACTAGCTTCTTCAAGTTTGAATATTTTTCCAATTTTTGGTTTTAACTTTTTTTCTTCATACATTTTCATGAGTTTAGTAAATGAATCTCCTATAAGAGAAGGATTAATAAAAGCATATTGTCCCCAGTATAGACCAATTGCAGAAGAACTTTTTAATAGTAAGCGATTTGCAGGAATTTTAGGTATCTTTCCTCCAGCAAAACCTATTATCACAAACTTACCTTCCCATGTAAGGGTTTTTATGGCGTCATCAGCTGTTTCTCCACCAATCATATCTATTACCAGATTAACTCCCTCTGGTGCTAATTTTTTAAGACTATGCCTAAAAACTTCATCGTTATAATTTATCGTGTTATTAGCGCCATGAAGTATACATGTTTCACACTTCTCACTACTGCCAGCAGCAGCTATAGTATTTGCTCCATATGCTTTAGCAAGTTCAACAGCCGCTAAACCTACTCCTCCCGCTGCTCCAAGAATTAAACATGTTTGATTTTTTTTAAGTTTACCTTTCCAATCTATTGCTCCAAAAGCTGTTCCATAAGCTACGGGAAAAGATGCGGCAGTAATAAAATCCATACTATCTGGAATTGTATAAACATTTTCTGCAGGCATTACTATTTCATTACAATAACTTCCATACTTTGCTATACCAACCACTCTGTCATTAACATTAAGGCTTTTTACTTTTGAACCTATTTCTATAATTGTTCCTGATAATTCTAAACCTGGAGAAAAAGGAGGACGAGGTCTTTCTTGATATCTTCCTCTAATTACTAAAGTATCGGCAAAATTTACACCAATATTTTCTATTCTAATTCTAACTGAAAGTTCTTTTATAGTAGGTGGATCACATTTTTCTAGAACTAAATTTTCTGGCCCACCGTATTTATTAACAATCATTCTTTTCATGAAATATCCTTAAAGTATTCTTATAATTTTTTTTACTAAAAATAAATTAATATTTTAAAATTCTAATGCATTAATTTTTACATGATATATACCTTTACTTTATAATATTATTTATTTTATATTTTTAATATTTAAATTTTAATAATCGTTTATAGAAATAATCATATGTATAGCTTATTAATTATTATATTTACTATTTTCTTCTCTGCACAATCATATGTTTTTGCTCAGGGATCTAGTGATTTAGGAACTTATGGTGATTGGCAAGCAACTTATTGGAATAATGATGCAGGCATATGTACTATGATGACTTTACCAAAAAAGGAAGAAGGTAAATATTCTAGAAGGGGTGAAGTATATGCTCAAGTTGTAAAAAATACGGGCGCAAATAATACAGGAGTGGTTAACTTTGTAGCAGGATATACTTTTAAAGAAAATTCTGAGGTAAATTTAACCATAGATAATAAACATTCTTTTACATTATTTACAAATCAAGTAACTGCTTGGACGCAATCTGAAATAGATGATGCATCATTAATAAAGTTTATGAAGTTAGGTAATACTATGGTTGTTAAAGGGATCTCTTCAAGAGGGACTAATACTAAAGACACATATTCACTAAAAGGATTTGTTGCTGCTTATAAAGCTATGAATAAAAAATGTAAATAATGAAGAAAAATCTATCCATAAACTCATTAAACAGAGAAGAGCTTTCAAAATATATTTTTGATTTGGGTGAAAAAAAATATAGAGCTAAGCAATTATGGAAATGGTTATACGTTAACGGCGTTAAATCTTTTGATGAAATGTCAGATATTGGCATAAAATTAAAGGATAAATTAAATTCTGATTTTTTATTCAACCGACTATCTATTGATAAACATCAAGTATCAAAAGATGGAACACAAAAATGGTTATTCGAGTTAAAAGATAAAAGAAAAGTAGAAACAGTTTTTATTCCAGAGACAGATAGAGGAACTTTATGTATTTCTTCGCAAGTAGGATGTACTCTATCCTGTTCTTTTTGCCATACAGGAACAATGCCTTTGGTAAGAAATTTATTTACTGATGAAATTATTGGTCAAATATTATCTGCTAAGGATAGTCTATTAGATTGGGATAATAAAAATAGAAAAATTACTAATATAGTTTTTATGGGCATGGGTGAACCATTATATAATTATACAGAGGTTACTAGAGCTATAAAAATTTTATTGGATAATGAGGGTTTATGTTATTCTAGGCGTAAAATTACTTTATCAACATCGGGGGTAGTTCCTATAATTCAAAAACTCAAGTATGAATTAGATGTTAGCTTAGCGATAAGCTTACATGCTGTTACTGACAAAGTAAGAAATGAATTGGTGCCCATTAATAAAAAATGGCCAATTAAGGAATTATTATCGGCGCTGGAGGTTTACCCAGGAGTTAATAACTCTAGAAGAATTACATTTGAGTATGTTATGTTAGAAGGAGTAAATGACTCTATAAGTGATGCTAAAAAATTAGTAAAACTTCTAAAACCATTGCATGCTAAAGTAAATTTGATACCATTTAATCCTTGGCCTGGTAGTATTTATAAATGTTCATCTGATAAAACTATTAAAGATTTTGCTGATGAAGTTTGTTATAATGGAGGTATAACCGCAACCGTTCGTTATGCAAGAGGGCAAGATATATTAGCGGCTTGTGGACAATTAAAAAGTAATAGTGTGAGATTAAATAGAGAAAAAGTATTAAATATTAATGCTGCTTAAATTTAAAAAATAATTTTATTGGAAAAATAATGTCAAAAGTTAAAAAAGTAGTTTTAGCATATTCTGGAGGCTTAGATACTTCAGTAATTCTAAGATGGTTACAAGAAGTCTATGATTGTGAGGTTGTCACATTTACTGCAGATATAGGCCAAGGAGAGGAAATTGAACCTGCTAGATTAAGAGCACAAGAAATGGGTATTAAGGAAATTTTTATTGAAGACCTAAAAGAAGAATTTGTAAGGGATTATGTCTTTCCAATGTTAAAAGCAAGCACTATTTATGAGGGAACTTATTTATTAGGTACCGCAATTGCTCGTCCATTAATTGCAAAAAGACAAATAGAAATTGCAAACAAAACGGGATCAGATTCAGTTTCACATGGCGCTACAGGAAAAGGTAATGATCAAGTAAGATTTGAATTAGGATATCTCGGTTTAAATCCTGATATAAATATTATAGCACCTTGGCGAGAATGGGACTTAGATTCTAGAACAAAATTAATAGAGTGGGCAGAAAAAAGAAACATATCAGTGCCAAAAGATAAAAGGGGAGAACCCCCATATTCAACTGATGCTAATTTATTACATATTTCTTATGAAGGTAAAGCTCTTGAAGACCCTTGGGTCTCAGCAAATGAAGAAATGTTTACTAGGACAGTTTCTCCAATGCATGCTCCAGACGAAGAAGAAGAAGTAATTATTGAATTTAAAGAAGGTACTCCTGTAGCTGTTAATGGTAAGCAATTAAGCCCAGCAGAATTACTTGAAAATTTAAATATTAAGGCAGGAAGAAATGGAGTTGGAAGAGTAGATATAGTTGAAAATAGATTTGTAGGTATGAAATCAAGAGGCGTCTACGAAACTCCTGGGGGAACTATACTTCATATAGCCCATAGAGGAATAGAGCAATTAATATTAGATGGTCCTGCAATGTTACTTAGAGATGAACTTATGCCAAAATATGCTTCTTTAATATATAATGGATTATGGTTTTCTCCTGAGAGAGAAATGTTGCAATCTCTTATAGATGAAAGTCAGAAAAATGTCTCTGGAGAAGTGAAAGTAAAATTATATAAAGGGAATTGTAGTTTAGTTGGACGCCGTTCTCCAAAAAGTATTTACAGTGAAGGTATAGTCACTTTTGAAGCTGGAGATAATTATGATCAGAAAGATGCTGATGGCTTTATAAAGTTAAATGCGCTTAGATTACAGCAAAGAAAAAGAGTAAAATAATCTAGTTAAACGGACTACCTAAAAGCATCTCAAATAAAATATTTCTTGCAAAGTGTAAAACTATTATCAATATAACAGGTGAAATATCTATCCCTCCCAAATTAGGAAGAATTTGTTGAATTGGAGAGAGTAATGGGCTTGTCAATTTATTTAAAGCATAATTAATCTGCCATACAAATCTATTTTGTGTGTTGACTATATTAAATGCTATCAGCCAACTCATGATTACTTGTATAATTAAAGCCCAAACAATCAATGTAACTAAACTATCAATTAAAATTAAAAAAGACTGCATGACATTTCCAAGCTAATGTAAAATTTATAATATGTTACTGTATATATTATAATATATTTTTTGCCATATTAATTATTTTTTTTACAAATTTGTGCTCTGAATTTGAAAAAGAAGTCATCATAGAAAAATGATTTTCATTTTCTAGAATAGAAAAGTCTAGGCAATTACAACTATCTATAATATTTTTAGTGAATAATTTTGTTTGCTCTTTCCAGCCTTCTGGTTCTTTCTCTCCAACACAGGCTAATATAATCGGAATATTTTCTTTTGGTGCTTTCGGAGTATTTTTAATAGCTTCTTTTTTAGATAACTTAATTTCATTATTAACCGATAGATTCAAAACTAATTCTGGTTGATATATTCCGCTAATTAGTGCTGCACCTTTAATAATATTTTTTGGTATATGATATTCTTCCCAATTATTTTCTATTATCATAGCACATAAGTGAGCTCCTGCAGAATGGCCAGAAATAGTAATTTTATTTTTATTACCACCAAATTTTTTACAATTATTATATATCCATACTATTGCTTCAGTTACTTGTTTTACTATTTCACTTAATGTAACTGTGGGACATAGGTCATGGTTTATAGAAAAATATAATATATTATTTTCAACAAATGGTTTTGCAAGTTGACTATGGTCAGATTTATCTAAAGCTCTCCAGTATCCCCCATGAATAAAAATATGAATATTTGCATTTTTAAGTTTTTTTTCTCCAAATATATCAAGTTTTTGGAGCGGACCCTTTCCATAAGGTACATCTAACAAACAGGGCAAATTCTTTCGATATTTTTCTCCCATTTTTTTATATTCTTCAATATAATCTGAAAAATTAGAAACAGCTTCTCTGGGATTAAAGTTTTTTTCAAGATCATGTAAGGATAAATTTTTCCAATTATACTTCATCTATATTCCTCTAATTAGTTTATTATTATAAATTATCTATTAATTTTGAAAAGCTAAAATATGACATTACAAAAGGTTTTAAATATGATATTTTTAAAATTGCTATCAATTAGGAGATAATTTTGAATTTAATTTCTAAAATTAATATTAAAGTATTATATGTAATTTTTACTTTATTTATACTTTGTATGTTAATATTCCCAGTTTTCTCTCTAGCCAATTATGCGGAACCACTAATATTTGGAATGCCTTTCATAATGGTGTGGGTTTTGTTTTGGATAATTATAGAATTTTTAGGTTTAATAGTTTTTGTTAAAATAGATAAAGATATAGAGGATTAATTATGATAGCCTGGCAAATTGCATTATTAGCAATGTCTTTATATTTGATAATTGCTTTCGCTATTGGACTTTCTGCAGGACGAGGAAGATCGTTCTTCTCTATCTCAGAGTATGCAGTGGGTGATAGAGGCTTTGGCTTATTTGTTATGTGGTTTCTTATGGGGGGAACAATATTTTCTGCATTTTCTTTCTTAGGTGGACCTGGATGGGCTTATTCTAAAGGGGCCGCTTCTTTATACATATTAGCCTATTGTACGCTTGGTTTATTACCTTGGTATATTATTGGGCCTAAAGTAGCGCGTTTAGGAAAAAAAGCTGATTATATTACAATGGGAGATTTTTTAGGAGATCGTTTTAAATCTAAATTTTTAATTATAATAATAGGTGTAGTTTCACTTCTAGCCTTCATCCCCTATTTAACCTTACAAATAAAAGGTATGGGTTATATCTTTAATGTATTAACTTTTGATAATATATCATATAATTTTGGAGCCTTAATTGCTTTAGGCATAGTAGTCATTTATGTTGCTACAAGTGGAGTTAGAGGGGCTGCTTGGAGTGATGTTTTTCAAGCAATATTAATGCTGATTGTAGCCTGGATATTAGGTATCTACTTTGTAGAGTCGTTACATGGCTCATTAGGGAATATGTTTAGTAAAATTATTGAAAATGATCCTGATTTTTTAACCATAGGAAATGAAGGCTCAAAAATTAGTGCTGCTCGATATAGTAGTAATATAGTTGTTTCTATGCTTGGTTTTGTTATGTGGCCACATTTATTTACTAAATCTTATGCTACTACTGCTCGAAGAATTAAGCTTACAGTTTTAGTTTATCCTATTTTTGCTATATTTTTATTGCCTGTACTTTTTATTGGTTTTTCAGCAATAGGAGTAGTTCCTGATGATGCTTTAGGTCGTCCTGGAGAAGTATTACCTTATTTAATTACGCATCATTTAACAGAATCCGGTATACTTTATGGTATAGTTGGTGCTGGAGCACTTGCTGCAGCAATGTCTTCATCTGATGCTATTACTCACGGAGCATCTGTATCTTTTGGTCGTGATATTTGTAAAGTTATTTTTCCATCTTTAAAAGAAAACCAAGAACTTTGGATTATGCGACTTGCTGTAATAGGAGTAGGCGCCATTTCTTATTGCATAGCTATATATGGAAGTGATGGTTTAATAGCGTTATTATTAGGAGCTTATGGAGCTATTGTTCAATTGGCACCTGGAGTTTACTCAGGTCTATTTTGGAAGAAAGCCTCGACTTTAGGAGTTATAATTGGATTAATAGTAGGAATTATTATAACTATATATTTTCAATATATAGCTACTTCAAGTCCGTATGACCTGCATCCAGGTTTAATCGGTGTACTAGTAAATATAGCAATTGTATTTTTTGTAAGTATGATTAAACAACAGAATGAAGAAAGTTATATTCATGCTTCAAAGTTTGTAGATGAATAAGTATGAATACTTATTAAACATTATTTGCCATTTCTCTTGCTTGTAAATATCCCGATTCTTGGTATTTAGTAATATCTATAGCTTTTTTTAAGAAGTCTTGATAATGCATATGTATTTTCATTGCTTCAGGATTTTTTTCAGCATTATCTTGAACTACTTCTTTAGCAACTTTTAAAAACTCTTTCATTATATCCATAGGGAGTGTTTTAAATTCAACATCATGATCGTTAACTATAGTCTGATAACTTATCGCATTACGATATATATATTCATTATATGAGTCATTATTAGCACTATTTGCTGAGGTTTTTATAATTTTCTTTAAATCATTTGGTAAATTATTATAAAGCTCTTTGTTCATTAGCATTTCATTCATGGAGCCAGGACTATGTATACCAGGCCCATAACAAATTTTAGCTATTTTTGGAAAGCCAAATGCTAAATCCATCCATGGACCTCCCCATTCAACCGCATCAACAACTCCTGATTGAAATGAACTCATAACTTCTCCTCCTGGAATATTAACTGCAGTAGCTCCCATTCTATTCAAAATTTCATTTGGTAGGCCTGCCATTCTAATTTTTAAGCCTTGTAAATCCTCTAATGAATTTAGAGTATTTTTATACCATCCAAACATTTCTGATTGAACAATTCCAGCCTGAAAAGGCTGCATACCATAAGGTTCCATTGCCTCTTCCCAAAGCTTTTGTCCTCCGCCATGCATTATCCAAGAACTTTGTTCAGATGGACTTAATCCTCCAGGAATTCCTCCAAAATATGCTAAACCAGGATTTTTTGAGATCCAATATCCTGGCCATCCATGTCCCATTTCAACTGTTCCTTGTCTTACGGCATCGAATACTTCATAAGCAGGAACTATTTCACCAGAACCATATACTTTAATTTCTAATCTTCCATCAGATGCTTTAGTTATTGTTTCTGCAACTTTTTCTGCTGTTGTACCAACCCCTGGGAAATTTTTAGGCCACGTTGTTGCCATTCTTAATTGTCTAATATTTTTAGATATAAAAGTTGATTTTTCAGGTTTTGATGGTGTTCCCCCTTTTATATCTTCCTTACATGCTATTAATAAACTTGAAGCAGTTATAGCTGATGCTCCTAAAAGGATATCTCTTCTCTTAAATTTATTATATTTTTTCATGATAATTAATTCCTTAATGATTTAATTTTATTTATATTTTTTTTCCAATGCTTTCCATCAAATTTTATAATCTTAACCTTATTAATAGTTTTAGAGTTTATACAATTTAGATTAATACTTATTGATTCTGGATGTGACCTAGGAATATAAAATGATTTAATGCCACATATTTTACAGAACATATGTTTTGCCACTTTAGTATTAAATGTATAAGTAGAAAGGTGTTTTTTCCCTTTAAGTAACTTAAACTGAGATTTATCTACAACATAATGTTTGTAATTTACAATTGAACAAATAGAACAGGAACAATCTAAAACTTGAATGTTATTTTTACCTGTTACTTCAAATTGTATTTGTTTACAGTGACAACTTCCCAAATGTGTTATCATATTTTTATTCATTTAAATATGGTAAATGTTTAATAATAAAATGTGTAATTTTTTTTTTAAAAAATAAAAAATAATGTTTGATTTTAATTCTATATTTTTGATTTCTATAATATTTTTATTCGCAGGTTTTGTAAAAGGAGCTTCAGGTATTGGTTTACCTGCAATATCTCTAGCATTCTTAACTATGTTTACAGGTATTAAAGTAGCAATTGCATTAGTAGTTATGCCTGGTTTATTGACTAATTTTTGGCAAGCTTTTGGTAAGTTTAAAATAAAAAATATTATTATAAGGATGTGGCCATTATTAATATGTTTATTTATTTTTTCTTTATTGGGCGCTAAGGTTCTTGTTAATAATAGTGAAATATTAACATTATTATTAGGAATTATTCTAACTTTTTATGCTTCATTTAGCATTATAAATAAAAAAAGAATAATTATTCCTCTAAAATATGAAAAAGTAATAGGCGCTTGCTCAGGAGCTTTAGGAGGTTTTTTTGGTGGTTCTACAGGAACATTTATTTTTCCGTTAGCATTATATGTATATTCTTTACAAATGGATAAAGATGAGTTTTTACAAAGTATTGCATTAGTTTTAATATCGGCTAGTTTGTTTTTAGGAATTGCTTTAACCGGAAATAAGTTATGGACAATAGAATTATTTATATATTCTACTTATGCAGCCTTACCATCATTTATAGGAATGTATATAGGAAGAAAATTGCAATCTAAACTTAATGAAGGTTTTTTTAGAAAGATATTTTTATTTGTATTAATACTAGTAGGGTTTTTAATTATTAATAAAGCAGTAATTTAAATTAAGGCATAATACTATTAGGTAAAAATAATGTAATTCCAGGAATGAGTAAAAGGATAATTATTCTAATAATATCCATTGCTACAAAAGGCATAACACCTTTAAATATAGTTTTTAAGTTTATCTTATCTTTAACAATTGTTTTTAATACATGTACGTTAAGTCCAATTGGTGGAGTAATTAAACTTATTTCTACTGCAACTACTACTAATATTCCAAACCAGATTAAATTACCTCCCATATCTTGAACAATTGGATAAAAAATAGGAACAGTTAATAACATCATGGATAAGCTTTCTAAAACCATTCCCAGAATTAGATAAATAATAAAAATACCTATAAGTAGGGTATAAATATTCAAATTAAATAAAGATAAAAAATTTCTTAGATCATTAGGCAGACCTGCTAAATTTATAAAATTTGAGAATAGTATTGCTCCAAATAATAAAAAAAATAGCATTGAAGTAACTTTTGCTGTTTCTATAAGAGTTTCATTAAATGAATTTAAAGTAATTTTTCTTTTTATTAAAACAATTATCAAGGAACCAAATGCTCCTACACCTGCAGCTTCTGTTGCTGTAAAAACCCCAGTATAAATTCCTCCCATTACTAATAAAAACAGGGATATAATTCCAAAAACTCCTTTTAATGACTTTATTTTATCTATTAAAGGCAGAGCAGATTGAGTTTTGAAAGACTTTTTATTTATGGATACTGAAATTTTGACGGCAATAATATATCCTAATATACCTAGTAGACCTGGAATAATTCCTGCTAAAAATAATTGTCCTATATCTTGACTAGTTATAATTCCATATAAAACAAGTATCATAGAGGGTGGAATCAAAATACCTAAAGTTCCACCTGCGGCAATGGATCCTGTTGCTAAAGAGTCAGGATAGTTATATTTTTTCATCGAAGGCAATGCTATCTTAGCCATTGTTGCTGCCGTTGCTAAAGACGATCCACAAACAGAACTAAAACCTCCACAGGCAATTATAGTAGCCATTGCTAAACCGCCTTTTTTATGCCTTAGCCATGCATTAGCAGCATTATATAATTCATCAGCCAGACCAGCTCTGACAACAAAGTTACCCATTAATAAAAATAAAGGTAAAATTGATAAAGTATAATTCATTCCGTTATCAAAAAATATTTGCCCTATCATTGCGAGTGTTGGATCCAGTCCAATTAAAGTAACTAACCCCAAAAAACCAACTATTAACATTGAAAATGCTATAGGTAGGCCTGTAGCTATCATTAAAACTACTAATACTAAACCTATGATCCAAATAAACATTTATTAAATACTTTGTTTATCTGAAGTAATATCTCTTTCTTTAAACATGTAAGTAAACATATTCATTATTGTGTTAAAAGAGGCTAGTACTGTTAATAATGCCATAGCAAAAGCTATAGGAGCTTTAGGAATTTCCAGAAAAGTTGTTACTTCTTGATAGGATTTTAGGTCTATCCCATGAAGATATAGTTGTCTTGCAATTACTAATAATAATAAAGTAACAATAAAGTTAATTAATATTTTATGAAGAATTTTCACATTATTTGGAAGATAATTTGATAATAAAGAAACAGAAATATGTTCTTCTTTCTTTGATATATACGGCAGACCAATATATATCAAAATACCTAAAATAATTTCTGTAATTTCACTTGTGCCGGGCAAAGGAATACCAAGTAAGTATCTTCCAAAAACATCAACCACAGTTATTAAAACTAATACTGTTAAGGATATAATACAAAAACTTAAAAGTAGTTTATTTGAGGTGTTAAAAAGCAATTTTATCATAATTTATGATTATTCGTTTTTTATAAGTTTAATTTCTGCAAGAAGTTTTGAATAAATATTTTGTGCATTTATATTTTTTTGTTTAGAAATTTTTTCAAGTGTATTTTTAATTATAGGATTGAGTAATCTTTTTACTTTTGCCTTATCATTTTCTGATAAAAATTTTAATAATATTCCATTTTTAATTGAAGCTTCAATACCTTTTGAATCTGCTTGGTCCCAAGCTTTTCCTGCCATTTTAGCGAGAAATTCTCCAGAGACTGAGTTTATGGCTATTTTGTCTTCTTCAGATAATTTATTCCATTTCTTTTTATTTATCACTAAGAACATACTCACATTATATAAGCCTCCATCAAATATAAACCCTTGCTTAATTATTCTGTCTAACTTAAAAAATGAAATGCTTTCTCCAGGTAATTGTATACCGTCTGCTACACCTCCAGATAAAAGCTCATATGCTTTTGTAACAGGTGCTTGTAAAGGAACTAAACTTAACGCCTTAGCAGAGCTTTGTGCTATTCCTCCACCAATCCTTACTTTTAATCCTTTGATATCTTCTAAGTCTTTATATTTTCTGTTAAACCATAATTGTCCTGGACCATGAGTAAAAACGCCTAACAAGTGTGTACCTTTATGCTCTTCTAAATGTAGCAGTTCTTGTTCATAAATTCGTTGCCAAGCTACAGATAAAATTTCAGAGCTATCACTTAAAAATGGAAGTTCAGCTATTTGAGTGCTAGAGAATCTTCCTGCTGTATAATTATGAACTCCATAGGTAATATCTGCAATACCATTGACTGCAAAATTAAAATGAGCAGGTGGAGGACCTATAGGAGAACTTAATAATTGAATACTTACTCTACCATTAGTAGCAGTTTTAACATTTTCAATCCATGGTATCATAATATCTAATACCCATGGATGTGTAGGTGGAAGCCAGCTAGCCATTCGTAAAGTCGTTTCAGCATAACTCTTAATAGGAATTATAAATAATAATATTATTATTAATTTAATCATTATTATTTCACTTTCTTTTTTCTTATTTTAGACTGTCATAATACTCTTTTAATAATTTATAATCAATTTTTCCCAGAGCATTTTTAGGAAATTCTTCAATTAAAAATATATTTTTTGGTATTTTGTAACTTGCTAATTTTTTTTTTAAATTACTTTTACATTTATAAAGATTAAATTTTGACTTGCTATCAATTTTTACAAAAGCAATAGGGATTTCTTGCCATTTATTATCAGGTATTCCAAAAACAGCTGATTCTAAAATGTTATTCTCTTTATTAAGTATTTTTTCTACCTCAGCAGGATATATGTTTTCTCCTCCAGATATAATTATATTTTCTTTTCTTCCAACAATATAAAATTGATTATGCTTATCTTTTTTTCCATAATCTCCAGTCATAAACCAATTATTTTTAAATACATGTTTCGATTTATATTTATCTTTCCAATAGTAAGAGAATAAATTTAGTCCTTTAATACCAATTTCCCCAATAGCCCCCACGGGGGTATCGTTAAAATCTTTATCAAAGATTTTAGCTTTATTATATTTTGCTACTTTCCCAACAGTACCGTAAGGAGACCTATCATTAGAAATTTTTTGACAAATTGCTATAGGAGCTGTTTCCGTGGAACCATAAACTTGTATAATAGGAATTTTTTTCTCTTCATAGGCCTTAATTAAATCTGAAGAAACTATAGTAGACCCCGTTGTAATAGCCTTTAAAGATGAAAAAATACTTGTTTCCCAGTTTTTATTATTTAAAAGTAATTCTAAAATTGTTGGAACAAAGACAGTATGTGTATGAATGCCTTTTTTAAGTTCTTTAAAAGTTTCATTAATTTCAAACTTTTTATGAATTGTAACTTGTGCGCCTTTATGAAGTGCTGGTATGGTCTGTATATTTATACCACCTACATGAAATAATGGAATAACTGTAAGAATATGACTTTTTCTATTAAATTTATGCATATTTATACTATTTAATATATTATAATATATTGCTATTTGAGAAAGTACAGCACCTTTAGGTTTTCCTGTTGTGCCCGATGTGTAAACAATTAATAAAGGTAAGTTATAATTTCTAATACATTTTTTTTTATATTTGATCGCTTTAATAAATTTGATGAAGTCTAGATCAATAATATTTAATTTAGGTATTTTATTTTTTAATACTTTTAAGGTTTCTGAAAAGTCTGAATCTGAAAATAAATATTTAGCATCTACATTTTTAAGTATATGTATTATTTCAAAACCAGTAAGTCTCCAGTTTATAGGAACTAATATTATACCTAGTTTTGCGCAAGCATAAAATATTGATAAGAACTCCGTTCTATTATAAACAAGAATTGCAATTCTTTCTCCTTTTTTTATTTTCAAATCATAAGAGAAATACTCTACAAATAAATCTATTTTTTTTAAAAAACCTGAGTATGTAAGTATATTATTTTGATAATTTATTGCTATATGGTTTGGCGATTTAAATGCATTTTTTTCAATATTTTGGTATAAATTATTTTCCATAGGAAAGTTCTTAATCTTTCTCTCCAGCATTATAAAGGGAAGTTTTTCCTATTCTGTCTAAACAAATTTCTGCTGTCCAAGGAAGCATTAATGATCCACATCTTGAGTCTCTAAATATTCTCTCTAAAGATAACGATTTTAGCATTGCTTGCCCACCACAAGTTCTAATAGCTAATTGTGCAATTTTATGAGCTCCTTCCATTACCGTATATTGAGTTGCATAAGCCCTTTTTATTTGTTGAGGGCTTGGGTCAACGCAGGCTTCAGATATACTTTGAAACCATATTGTTTTAATATTTTCCATTTGAATTTGCATCTCAGCAACTGTTAATTGTTTTGTTGCATACATTCTTCTTTTTACTGGAGGAGTATTGGGAAGCTCTCCTCTTAAATATTTAACAGTAAAATCTATAGCTGCTTGAGCTAAGCCTACATAAGTAGGTGATAATGTTAAAAACATATGAGGCCATCTTTTAGCTGCTTCATAGTACTTTCCTTTAGGCATTAAGGAAGAATCTTTTGGTACAAACACATCTTTAAAAATTAATGTTCGTGAAATAGTTCCTCTCATTCCTAATGGGTTCCAATCTCCAACTACGCTAACACCTTCTGCATTAGCTGGAATAGCTAGATATAATGTATCTTTTTGAGTGGATATCTCATCAGGTTTTTTTTCTGTACATAGTATACCATAATATGAGGCATGGCCTGATAATGAAGCAAATATTTTTTTTCCATTAACTATCCAGCCATTTCTTGTAGGTTGTGCATTAGTTAAGAAGGGAGTAGTTCCTGCTGCTCCACCTCCGCCTTCAGAAAATGGTTGGGAATAAATAGCACCTTCTTTGATTATTCTTTTATAATGTATATTTCTTTTTATATTATGCTCTTTTTGTATTTTATCTGACATTTTAAGATCATCAGCTAAAATTCCTGTCCATAAAGTCGAGCATACGTGCATATTCCACGTAAGCGCAGTAGCACCACAATATCTACCTATTTCAGCAGCTGCGAGTGCATAACCTCTAAATCCTGCTCCTATTCCTCCTTGTTTTTTAGGAATACATATACCTAAAAAACCTTCTTTATATAAATCTTTATAGTTTTCTATTGGAAAAACTGCTTCATCGTCATATTTAAATGCCCTATTTAAAAATTTTTTACTGCCTAAATCTCTTGCTCTTTTAGATAGACTTTCTTCTTGTCTACTAAGCTTAAAAGCTTTAGCTTCAAATATAGGCTCATCTATAGTTGGTTTCATAAATTTTCCTTAACAAAAGCTTTATAAATTTAATATAAATTCTTTAATGCTTCTATTGAATATTTCAGGTTTTTCTAAATGTATCAAGTGACCACAATTTTTTATTTCTAGATATTTACTATTTTTAATTTTTTTTGACATGCTTTCCATAGTTTTAGCAGGTGCTTGCTTATCTTCATCTCCAGAAATTAATAATATAGGTGTAGCAATATTTATTAACTTATGTCTTACATCAAAACCAATTAAAGATAATATTGCAGATTTATATGTATTTATTGATATAGATGCCATTATATTAGAAGCAAAAGTTATGATTTTTTGATTTTTATTTGAGCTAATTATGTTTGTAACTGCTTTTATTGAAATATCTTTCATTGATTTACCTTCTTCTAGTGGCTTAAGACGACTGTTAATAAAATTATTTTGCCAAGATAAATCATTGCTTCCAAATTTTGCACTAGTTGCTATTAGAACAGCAGCTTCTGCAAAACTTATATATTTAGTAAGTATTTCTTGAACTATCATACCTCCCAATGAGTGGCCAATAAGAATTGGCTTATTAATATTTTTATATAATAAAAATTTATAAATTATTTTAGCATAATTTGTAATACTTACTTCTTTAGACTCTGGAGATTTTCCATAACCTGGAAGGTCTATAGAAATCACAGAATAATCTTTTTTGAATATTTCAATTTGATTTTTAAATATTTCGGACGTACTGGCAATTCCGTGAATAAATATTATAGCTTTTTTATTTTCAACTGAGTTACTTATAAAATTTAACATTTTCTATCTTTCAAAATAAAAATAACATTAATTAACAATGTGAAGTTAATTTTATTATTAATATAGCTTGTTAATAAAAATTTTTAATTTAAAATAAAATTATTTTTAACTTATTTTTGGTAATTATGAATAAAAAATCTACTAAAATTTTATCTGATAAATCTGCTGTAGCAATCAAGGCTGAATTGGCAAAGTATTCTGAAACCTTTAATGTAAAAGAGACTCAGAAAATAGTTGAAGAAGTCGTTAAAAAAGTAACAGAAGATGCATTAAAGGAATGGATAAATACAAATATTGATAAAGTAGTTAAACAGTCTATTAAAGAAAAATTAGAGAGTATAGCAAAGAAAAAATTATAATTTATATTCAATTATTTCAATTCTTTTTTTCTATATGCAAGCATACAGTGTTCTTCACAATATGGCTTTCCAAAGACTTGAGGTTTACCACAAAAACGAAACTCTTCTGTTCCTGGATCTCCAAATGGCCATCTGCATCCCTTAATTTTTAAATCAAACATAGAATCACTATTATTGATTTCAGAGGGTTTACTTTCCTTTTTTGTCTCATTAAGACCTAAACGGTTTGCTTTACCTATAACAGCATTTCGGGTTATTCCTTCACCAAGTTTTTCAGCAATCTCTCGAGCTGGTATATTTTTATTCCATAGTTTAGCTAATTTTTTTACTTTTGCTTCTGTCCATTTAAATGCCATTTTTTTTATCCTGTACTTAATCAATTATTAATAATTTTTGATGAATTATTTGCTAACTCTACTACACTATGAAGTAACACTTCTGCACCTCTAATAGCATCTTCTTTATGAATATCCTCTATCTCGTTATGGCTAATTCCATCGATACATGGAATAAATATCATTGCAGTTGGCGCTATCGAATTTATATTAACTGCATCATGTCCTGCACCAGAAATTATTTCTTTATTAGTAAACTTAAGTTTATGTGTAACATCTTTAATTGTATTTATAATAGACTTATTAAAGGAATTTGATTTTAATTCAAGTATCTGTTTTATTTCTATTTTAACTTTTTTGTCTTTTTCTATTAATTTAATTGTTTTTCTTAATATTTCGTCCATTTTTTTTAATTTGTCATCATCTGGATGTCTAAAATCAATAGTTAAAAAACAGTTTCCTGGAATCACATTTCTTGATGGGTTTACTATTTCGAGAACGCCACATGTAGCGCATCCTCCTGGCTGAAAATTATTACCTATTGAATTAACTAATAATACAACTTCAGATGATGCTACAAGAGCGTCCTTTCTTATTTCCATGGGGGTTGGCCCTGCATGCGCTTCCATTCCAGTAATATTTACTTCATACCATTTTTGAGCTTGTGCTCCTGTCACAACTCCAATATTTTTATTCTCCATTTCAAGAATAGGACCTTGTTCTATATGTATTTCTATAAACCCTGCAATTGGCCTAGATTTACATGCTACAGAACCATTATATTTTATTCTTTCAAGTTCAGAACCAAGTTTAACCCCTTCTTGGTCTTGGATTGCTAAAGCACTACTTAAATCATGTAATCCTGAAAAAACGGCTGATCCAGTCATTGCAGGAGGAAACCGACAACCTTCTTCATTAGTCCACATAACTATTTCTATAGGGGCTTCAGTACTATAATTAAATTCATTTAGTGTTCTTACAACTTCTAGTGCACTTAAAACACCTAGAGCACCATCGTATCTGCCTCCTGTAGGTTGTGTGTCTAAATGGCTGCCGCTCATAATAGGTGGCAAATTATTATTTTTTCCTTCTCTTCGAGCAAATATATTACCCATTTGGTCTATAGTGATTGTTAAGTTTTCTTCTTTGCACCATTTAATAAATAAATCTCTCGATTCTTTATCTAAATCTGTGAGTGCTTGTCTATTTACTCCACCTTTATCTGTAGCACCAATTAAAGCCATCTCATTAAGGCTATTCCATAATCTATCCTCATTAATTTTGATATTTGTAAGCATATAGAACCTATCATATTTTATTATTTAATAAATTAAGTCATTTTATTATAGCATAAAATATGACATTTATTAATTTTTTGAATATATATATCACAATTATATTTATAGAAATAATAAGAGTGTAAAATTGAGAGGAAAGAAAATGGAAGTAAGTTTGGCATTTCAACTATCGCCTACTATTTGTAATATAATAGATAGTAATGATAAATTTCCTGTAAGGAGAATTCTTTGTGTAGGAGCTAACTATGTTGCACATGCAATAGAAATGGGACGAGACCCTTCTAGAGAACCTCCATTTTTCTTTGCTAAACCAACTGATGCTATTGTAAATGCAGATAGAGTGTTAGATACAGTTATTTCTTATCCACCACAAACAAATAACTTTCATTATGAAATGGAGATGGTAGTAGCTATAGGTAAAAATGCTCAAAATATAGAAGTTGAAGAAGCTCTTAATGTCATTTGGGGTTATGGGGCAGGTATAGATCTAACAAGGAGAGATTTGCAAAAAGCTGCTAAGGATAAAGGTAGACCTTGGGAATTAGGAAAAGGATTTGATAATTCTGCAATAATTAGTTCTTTATGCCCAGTTTCTAAAATAGGCCATCCTCAAGATTCTAGAATTTGGTTAACTGTAAATGATAAAATTAAGCAAGATTCAAATATAGACAAGTTGATATGGTCAGTTCCAGAAATGATTTCAATTTTATCTAAAACTATGACTTTAAAACCAGGAGATATAATTTATACTGGAACGCCAGAGGGGGTTGGCCCAATTAGTAAAGGTGATAAAATTTCTGGCGGCGTTGAGGGTATAGGTGAAATAAGTATAACTATTTCATAATTGGAGTGAGAATTGTCAGATAATCCGGTACTTTATAATTATTTTAGAAGTTCTACCTCTGTAAGAGTTAGAATTGCATTAAATTTAAAAGATATTAATTATGAGTATATTGCATTGCATTTAAGAAAAAAAGAGCATCAATCAGATGAATATTTAAAAATAAATCCCTATGGTTTGTTGCCAACCTTAAAATTCCCTTCAGGAATTATTTTAAATCAATCTCTGGCCATTTTAGAATATTTAGATGAAGTTTATCCTACCCCATCTATTTTGCCTTTAAATCCCATAGATCGAGCAAAAGTAAGGTCTATGGCTTACGCAATAGCATTAGAAATTCATCCATTAAATAATCTGCACGTCTTAAACCATTTAAAAGACGATTTTATGGCAGATGAAGTAAAAATAAAATCTTGGTTTTCAAAATGGGTTCATAAAGCATTCTCACCATTTGAAAAAATTTTAGAAAATGATAAAGAAGGAGGATATTATTGTTTTGGTGATACACCGACTTTGGCAGATATTTGTCTTTTTTCACAGGTAGTAAATAACGCAAGGTTTGATGTTGATTTATCTAAATACCCAAATATAAAGAGTATCTATGAGCGCTGTTTAACTAATGACGCCTTTATAAAAGCTTTACCAAAGAATCAACCAGATGCAGAATAAGCAATTTATGTATTATTTAAGGTGTTTTTGAAATAAGTCATGTATTCTTGACCAATGGGTTTCAGCTCCTTTTTTATGATAGGTATGTCTATCAGGAAATGCAAAACCATGCTCGGTTCCTTCATAAATTTCCATTCTAAAATTTTGAGTATGTTTTTCAAAATGCACCTGTATATTTTTTAATGCTTCATCATCTACCCAACTATCTTTTTCTGCAAAAGCTAAGTATAAGTTAGC
>JAQWLZ010000031.1 GCA_029247025.1 Alphaproteobacteria bacterium
GCTGTATATCCTTCAGAAACAAATCTTTTTGCTTTTTCAATCATACCATCGTGACCAAGGCCTCTGTAACAGCCAGAACCATAAACTGGTAAAGGCTTATCAGATCCTCCCCAAAGTTTCCAGAGTGGTTGTTTTTTAAATTTTCCTAGTAAATCCCAAAGAGCAATATCTATTGCTGATAAACCCATAACTGTAATTCCCATTCGCCCGTGTATGAAAGTTGCTTCCCACATTTTTTGCCAAAGTGCTTCTATATTTTCGGCATTTTTTCCAATTAGTAATGGTTTTAGCATTTCATGGATACACATTTCTATAGTTTGTATCCCTCCTATTATAGGATGAAGGTAACCCATTCCAACCAAGCCGGAAGATGTTTCAATTTCTAATATTAAGAGATCAATTTTTTGCATTGCAACAAAGCCTATTTTGGGAGGGTCTTCAAAAGGTACAGAAAGAAGTGTTGTTTTAATATCAGTAATTATCATTTATGTTTTTCCTCTAATTTCTTTAAAAAGTCAGTTATTCCTTTTGTTGTTTCTAATGGTGCTTCTTGTTGAACCCAATGACCCGCTTTATCAATAATTAATTTTCCATAAAAATCATTGCAATGTTTTCCTGGGTTTTCATAAAAATCATATCCTTTCATAAATTTTCTAATGCTATCTTTTCCTCCACCTATAAAAAAACTAGGAACTTCTATTTTAAGATCAGATAGCTCAGGTATATCTTCCCAATCTCTATCTTGGTTTCGATATCTATTTATTGGACCTCTAAAACCACTATTCTTAAATTCATTTATATAAAAATCTAAATCTTCATTACTTAGCCAGTCAGGAAAAGGCTTTGGATCTACAAGCCCATCTAATAATTCACTATCTTTATCAAAGTTAGTTCTTACTTTAGCGTCATGACCTTCTGCAGAAATCCAATAATATATTTTTCTTAGGGTTACTCCAATATCTCTTTCAAGCTCCTCTTCAGCAACACCTTCTTTTTCAAAATATGTTTGATAAAAGAAATTATCCTTATAAATTTGTCTCCATAATTCAGAATTTGAAATATCTCCTCGTCTAGCATGAGGAACACTTAAGCCAATCACAGCTTTAATTTTTTCTGGATGTAAAGCTGCAGCTGTCCAACAAATAGGAGCACCCCAATCATGCCCTATTAAAATAGCATTTTGTGCATTCTCTTCATTAATGATTCCAATAATATCTCCAACAAGAGATAGCATGTCATATTTTTCTACTTCATGTGGTTTTGAACTTTGCCCATAACCCCTAACATCGATAGCTAAAACTTTATAACCAAGATTAGCTAAAGGTTTAATTTGATGTCGCCAAGAATACCATGATTCTGGCCATCCGTGGACCATAATAACAAGAGGTCCTTCACCATATTCAGCTGCATAGATATTTATGTTTTTTAGCTTAAATGTTTTATTTTTAAATTCACCTATCATATTATTTAGCCTCTTAAAATGATATATTAATTATTTTAAAAATTGATTTAAATTAGGCTTAAAATAGTTAGGCCCTTTCATTACTTTGCCATTTTCATTGTAAATAGGTGTATTATTTTCTCCTAATTTACTCATATTAGATTCTTGTACTTCATTGAAGCATTTATCTAGATCTATACCAAATGCATGGCCAGCACCATAAGTAACATATAGAATATCTGTTAATGCGTCTGCAATTTCTATAATATCTTTTTGATCAATAGCATCCCTAAGCTCATCTAGCTCTTCTTTAATTAAATTATACCTAAGTTCAGTAGTCTTTGAATCAGGAAACTCTGTTTTTTCTTTAACTTCTTGACCAAAGGTTTCCATAAAAACTTTTACTTTTTGAAAATTACTCATATTCGCTCCTAAAATATATGTATAAATTTTGATAAATAAAATTTACTTATTTTATTTTTATTAATTTTATACTTTTATCACCTATATTAATAACATCCTTAGAATGTGAAACAATAATAAGTGTATATTTATTAGTTTTTTTAATATTATTTAATGCTTCAAGTATTTTATTGGTAGCCACAAAATCTAAAGAGCTAGTAGGTTCATCTAGAATTAAAATTTTAGCATCACTTACTAATAAACGGGCTAAGACAATTCTTTGTATTTGCCCACCAGAAAGAGAGTTACCTCTTTCACCTAATATTGTATTATATTTATTAGGCAATTCATTAATAAATTCATGAGCATTAGCTAGTTTTGCAGCTATTTCCACTTCTTTATCTGATACATCACTTTTACCATACCTAATATTAGAACTAACCGTGTCATCAAAAATTACAGATACTTGAGGTAATAAAGATATATTATTCCTATAATCGTCTAACAATATATCATTAATATCTGTATTATTTATTTTAATACTACCTTCATAGGAAGATAGTATTCTTGTTAAGGTTTCTATAATAGTTGTTTTGCCTACGCCAGACGGACCAGTGATTGTAGTTACTTTATTCCTTTCTATAGTTGCATTAAAATTTTTTAAAACATATTTTTCTGTATTTTTGTATTTAAACGATAAATCATTAAAAAATATATCACCAGAAATAGGAAATAAATTTTTGCCCTTATCATGCTCTTTATCTTTATTTAAAGCATTAATCTCATCAATAAATCTATTTACACTAATTAATGAAGCGCCTATTCTTGCCTGAAATGCCACTATAGTTAACACAATAGGTATTAATCTTAAGCACATTATACTAAATAATAATAAGGTACTAGTTTCTATATACTCATACGAAATTCCAAAATTTAAAATTACTAATAAGCTAGCTATAATACTAACAGTTATAAATAATCTTGAAATACCGTAACTTTTTTGGCTTTGGAAATCTTGATTATTTATGTTTTGAAGCCACTTTAAATTTCTTTCATTTTCATAATTATAAGTATTATATATTTTTATCATTTTCCATGATAAAAAAGATTCTGATAAATATTTACTAAAACCTTTTAATTCAATCATATTTAATTCAGCAATTTTTTTAATTCTAATTATAACCTTATAGGAAAGCATAATAACAATTATACCAATTAACATAGTAATAATTGCAACTTTGTAAGAAACTATTAATGCTATAATGAGGTATGAAAAACATAATAATAGAGAAGAAATATATTGGACTAACTGGGTTAAAAAACTAGCTGCTAAAGAAGTTTGTCTAGTCATTAATTCAATATAGCTTCCATTCCCTAAGTTTTCGATAGCATTTGGAGAGGATCTAAATGTACTTGAAAATATTTCTTTTCGTAAATTATATTCACAATCAACCTTTATCCTTGTAGTTATTAATAATTGAATAAAACCAATATATTGCCTAAGTATAATTACCATACCAACAATAATTGATAATATTAAAAATTTTACAGGTAACCCCAAATAATCAATTATAATAATAATATAATTAGTAATCCTACTATTAGAACTATTAACCTCAATCACTGAGCTTGCATTATTAACAAAATCTAATAAAGGTAATATTAGAGTTACGCCTATACCTTCTAATATAGTTAATAAAATAGTATAAATAATAATTTTTATAAGATTATAGTTAGAGATCTGACCAATCTTCTGAAATTTATAAAAACTTTCTATCCATTCACGTTTAAATAAATTAAATGAATAATTTTTCATAAAAAATAAATTCTTATATAGGTGATATAATTTATATTAAACACGTATGTACCAAGAAACTCTGCACCACCTAATATTGATATCATGTTTAATTACCCCGTTAGAATTTACGTAATGCAATCAACTCTGACTTCATATACTTCATGCGAATAAACTGGGATATAATTTGCATTAAAGATTGATGGATATCTTCAATTACCCCATAATTTTTAGATGAAACATGTACATTAATATCGGCGAGTTCTGCACTTTCACCCCCACTAAACCCTGTAAATGAAACTACTTTCATATCTAACTTTTTTGCAGCCAATATAACCTCTATAATATTTTTCGAATTTCCTGACCCACTAATTGTGAGTAGAATATCGCCTGATACTGCCAGAGAATTTAGAGGATAAGAAAAAACTTGGTTATAAGAAATATCGTTTGCCACCGCAGTCATCATCTCTACATTTGAACAAAGAGATATTACCTTAGCCTTTATTTCTGTGTCTGTTTTAATAATTTTAACGTGATCACCCACCATATGATTTGCTATAGAAGCTGAACCGCCATTTCCACAGACAAATGCGGTTGAACCTTGTGTGTAAGTGTTATCAAAAAGATCTATGGCTGCTTCAAGTAAATTTGCATCAATTAGAGCCATCGCTCTGGTATGCTCCTTCCTATAAGCTTGAAAATAGTCTTTTGCGTTGGAGTAAAGTCGGTCTGGAAATTTAATAATAAATACCCCTCTCTAAAGGCCATATAGCTTTGTAAAAGTAAACAACTAATTATATTATACTCAATACACAAATAAAACGCAATTACCTCCCTAAGTAATTGTACAAAATATTAAATAAAGTTAGTGTAAAAGTTAATAGTATTATAATAATTGAGGAAAAAAATGAAAGCGATAGTAACGGGTGGTGCTGGATTCATAGGGAGTCACTTAGTGGACACTCTTCTTGGTGAAGGGGTTTCAGTTACAGTATTGGATAATTTCAGTACGGGCCGACCAGAAAATCTAGATCACATAAAAGACCAAATCAAGTTAATAGAATGCGATATTAGTAAAGCTGGCATCTGGGAAAAAGAGTTTGATGGCGCAAATTGGGTCATACACCTTGCAGCTTTGGCAGATATTGTACCCAGCATTAATGATCCAGAGGCATATTTCCATGCCAACGTAGTGGGAACCTTAAATGTTTTACAAGCTTCCAAAAAATACAAAATAAAAAGGTTCATATATTCAGCTTCATCGTCTTGCTATGGAATTCCAGCTGCTTATCCGACACCAGAAGATACACCAATTGAACCACAATATCCGTATGCCTTAACTAAAAGACTAGGTGAAGAACTAGTGATGCATTGGGCAAAGTTATATAATTTACCAGCATTATCTCTTCGTTTTTTTAACGTTTACGGTCCAAGATCTCGGACATCAGGGACTTACGGAGCTGTGTTTGGTGTGTTTTTAGCTCAAAAATTGGCGCAAGAACCAATGACCATAGTTGGTGACGGCAATCAAACACGCGATTTTACATATGTTACTGACATTGCAAGCGCTCTAATGGCTGCCCTTCTCTCTTCAAAGTCAGCAGAGATTTACAATGTCGGAAGTGGAGCCACAATAAGCGTAAATCGTATTTCTGAACTTATTGGTGGTGATATAGTCTATATTCCTAAGAGACCGGGGGAACCTGATTGTACATTTGCGGATATCTCAAAAATTAACGAAGAGTTAAACTGGGAGCCTACTATATCGATAGAACGTGGTGTAGAGATGATCTTAGAGAAAATTCATTATTGGGCAAAAGCCCCAGTATGGAAGCCAAATGAAATCAAGGAAGCCACTGCTGATTGGTTTAAGTATTTAGGAAAGAAATGAAAAATATTTCAGCTATCCTATTAGCAGCAGGAACAGGAAGCAGGCTAATGCCGTTAACTAAATTCTGGCCCAAATGCTTAATGCCAATCCATAAGATACCCCTACTAGAGTTCTGGCTTTCTGATCTCTGGGAAAATGATATTAAACAGGCGATAGTTAATACGTGTCATCATAGGGATATTGTTTCAGATTTTTTATCACGACCACGTTTTAGAGACTGGGTTCAGAACTCAAGAGAGGATGTATTGTTGGGCACAGCAGGAACAATAAGAAAAAATAAAAAAATGCTTGCGGGGCAAACAATTCTAATGGCGCATGCAGACAATTGGAGTGGTTTTAATTTAACAAAATTACTCGATCATCACAAGTATAACAAAGAAAGTGGGTGCCTAATTACAATGCTTTTATTTAATACTGATACCCCAAAATCTTGTGGTATAGTCGAGCTCGATAAGAAAAATAGGGTAATCGCGATGCATGAGAAAAAAGATGAGCCAAGAGGAAATTTAGCGAATGGAGCAATCTATGTGCTAGAGCCAGATGTCATTGATTGGATATCACAGCATGAGACTGCTAAAGATTTCAGCTTGGATGTCTTACCAAATTTTATGGGAAAAATTTATGGCTTACTAAATAGTTCATTTCATCGTGATATTGGAACTATATCAAATCTAATCTTAGCACAGAAAGATCCAAGGAAACAAACTTGTTGGGAAAGGCCTGATAAATGGCAAAAATCTTTTGAAAGAAACCCAATACATAAACAGATAAATTGTAGTTAAAATCAATTTTATATTTGAATAATTTTTTTGTAGCGAATAAGGTGCAATCAGGTTATTGACTAACTCAATTCAAGAGGCCATCATCTAATATTAATTTGATAAACGATGAACAAATTGAAACTTAGTTAATAATAAATGTGGTCTAATAAAAGTAAGAGATAATAATGAACAGGGCACCTAATCGCAAAGTAAGAAGTCTATCAAAGTCTGAGTTAGAAAAAGCTCACTCTAATGAGGGAGGCTTCATACGTAATTCAGTGGTCTGCTATGGGTCATTTAATGTATTACATCCAGGACATTTTAGATACCTGAGTTGGGCTAAAAGCCAAGGCAATAAATTAACGGTAATAGTCACATCAATTGACCGGTCTACTAAGCCAGAAGACGACATAAGCTTTCCCATAATAGAAAGGGCTGAAAGCCTAGCGTCTATAGAAGATGTTGACCAAGTTATAATCTCTTCAGGTTCTAATCTAGAAAACTACATAAATATAATTAGGCCAGAACTTCTAGTCCTTGGAAAAGAATATGAAACTGAACTTCAGGAAATTGTACAAGAGAGTATAGTGCTAATAAAAAGCTATGGGGGAAAGGTACGTTACCACTCTGGTGAAACTAACTACTCGCACTCCGTTTTAGGCCTTAAAAATGATGGGGATGAACAAAAGTTAAGGTTAAGTAGATTTTGTGACTCATGCTTCAAGCAAAACATCCAAAAAAATCATTTAATTAAAAGACTTGAGAGTTTTAAAAACTCTTCGATTTTAGTTATAGGCGATACAATTGTTGATCAATATGTAGCTTGTGACGCAATAGGAATGAGTGCAGAAGCGCCTGTAATAGTAGTGAAAGAACTCGACACTGAAACCTATATAGGTGGTGGTGCTATCATTTCAGCCCATATTAAGGCTTTAGGTGCTAAATGTCAGTTTATCTCCGTAGTGGGAGATGATAAGGAAGCAGAGTATGTAAGAAACTCCATGCGAGACTTAGAGATAACTGCAAAGTTAATTGTAGATAAAACTAGACCAACAACATTTAAAAACCGTTATATGGTTGAAAGCCAAAAGATGTTTAGAGTTAGTAGACTTAAAGATCACACTCTTGACAGCACTACAGAATCCAAAGTAATAGCTGAATTAGAGTGCTCAACAGACGGTATTGATGCAATACTTATAAGCGATTTTGTATACGGAGTAATAACTCCTAAGATATTGGCAACAATTAAAAAGATTGCTATGGCAAATAATTTGTTAGTTTTCGGAGATCTTCAATGTAGTAGTCAAGTTGGAAGTGTGTTAAAATTCCAAGGATTGGATTTAATCACTCCAACCGAACGTGAGGCTAGAATAGGTTTGAGTAATAAAGACGACAGCCTGGAGACAATTTCGAATCTCCTAATAGAGCAAACAGATAGTAGGAATTTAATTATGAAACTTGGTTCTGATGGCTTTATAGCTTACGAGAAAACTACCAGCGGTTTTATTAATAGACAGCATTTCCCCGCAATGACAATAAACCCGTTAGATGTCACCGGTGCCGGTGATAGTTTAATATCTGCTATGGCAGTTTCTTTGTCCTCAGGCTCCACATTGATGGAAGCTGCGGCTATTGGTGCACAGATTGCAGCAATTTCAGTTCGCTCTGTTGGTAATCTTCCAATTGATGTAATAAAATTAAAACAACAGTTAAAGGAGTTAGAATTTTAATATGGGCCCTAAAAAGATTTTTGTAACAGGCGGAGCAGGTTATGTTGGGGGTATTCTAATTCCTCGACTACTCCAGGACGGTCACTCAGTGACTGTCCTTGATTTAATGATTTATGGCGAAGAGGTGCTCCCCAATAATATGAACCTTAAGACCATTAAAGGTGACATTAGAGATCAATCAGTTTTGCGAGATTTAATACCAGGTAACGACATAGTAATTCATCTTGCCTGCATTTCAAATGATCCGAGTTTCGAAATGAACCCAGATTTAGGGAAATCCATCAATTTAGATGCTTTTAGGCCTCTAGTAGAAATAAGTAGAGACAATTTTGTTGAACGTTTTATATATGCATCGTCTTCATCAGTATACGGAGTAAAAGAAGAGCCTAACGTCCACGAAGAGATGTCACTAGAGCCACTTACAGATTACTCAATATTTAAAGCGGATTGTGAAAAGATTTTGTTAGAATATCAATCCAAAGATTTTACCACAATCACGATACGTCCTGCAACAGTCTGTGGTTACTCGCCTCGTCAAAGGTTAGATGTAGTAGTGAATATCTTGACTAATTTAGCTTTTCACAAAAGAGAAATTACTATTTTTGGTGGAAGTCAACTTCGTCCTAACATTCACATCAAAGACATGGCTGAAGCCTATTTAAGTCTAATTAACGCCCCAAAAGAAAAGGTTGCAGGTGAAATATTTAATGCAGGTTACGAAAATCATAGTGTTAGACAAATAGGGGAGATAGTTAAAGAAGCAATAGGTCAAGATGTTGTGCTTAAAACAGTTCCTACAGATGATAATCGTTCTTATCATGTTTCATCCGAAAAAATAAAAAAAGTATTGGGCTTTACTGCGACTAATACTATTAGAGATGCCTGTTTAGAGCTAAAGCATGCTTTCGAGACTGGACTTCTTCCCAACTCTCTTGAAGATGAGTTGTATTTTAATATAAAACGTATGCAATCATTGGATATGAAGTAACCCTATGAAAGTTAGATATTCATACCTAAAACAGCAGTTTGAAAATGCTGATGATTTATGGGAACAGCTTAAAAGCTTCGTTTCAACCGGAGACTTTACACTAGGAAAACCTTTAACAGAGTTTGAACAAAAATTTGCACAATTGATGGGGTCAAAACATGCAATAGGTGTTAATTCTGGTACAGACGCAATTAAGCTAGCGTTAAAAGCTAAAGGTATAGGTTTTGGAGATGAAGTAATCACAGCTGCAAATACTTTTGTAGCGACGGTTGGGGCAATAATGGAGCTTGGAGCAATACCAGTTTTTGTAGATTGCAACGATACTTTCTGTATGAATGTAGATCTTTTAGAAAATGCTATAACTTCAAAAACTAAAGCAATTGTCCCAGTCCATTTCACTGGGTACATGACTGATATGAGAAAACTACTACCAATTGCGCAGAAATATAACTTGGTAGTTGTCGAGGATGCCTGTCAATCAATTCTAGGTGCAATAGATGGAAAAAAAGCAGGAACATGGAGTGCAGCTGGAACATTCTCATTACATCCTCTCAAAAACCTAAATGTATGGTCAGATGGGGGAGTGATCATAACTGATGATGACCATCTTGATCAACAGTTAAGATTGTTACGAAACCATGGGATGGTTGATCGTGATACAATTGGTATAATGGGATACAATTCTCGCTTAGACACAATTCAAGCAGTTGTCGGAAACTGGTTGATACCTCAAACAGTATCAATTGCTGAAGCGCGTATTAAAAACGCAGCATACTATGATAAAAACTTTAAAACTATCGATCAGATAATCATTCCACCAAGACCAAAAGACTTCAATATAGTCTATCACTTATATATTGTTTTTGCGAAACAGCGAGAAGAGTTATTAAAATATTGTTTGAGTAGAGGGATAGAAGCGAAAGTTCACTACCCTGTTCCAATATACAGGCAACCAGCGTTAGCACACTTGGGGCACAAGGAAGGTGATTTTCCAGTTACTGATGAGCACACCCATAAAATTATTACGTTTCCTTGTGATCAACATATATCTAAGAAAGAGATGGATTACGTTATTCAGACTGTATCCAATTTTTACAAATAGAGTTCCTTATGAAAGTAAATGTTCCATATATAAATCTGCCAATGCAATGGAAAGCCGAAAGAGAATTTCTCCTTCCAATAATTGAAGAAGTGATGTCTTCGGGAGATTTTATAGGTGGGGCTAGAGTTGAAGACTTTGAACTTTCCGTATCAGCATTATGCGAAACAGATTTTTGTGTTGCTTTAAATAGTGGGACAGATGCACTCGTAACCGGTTTAGTTGCTATGGGTATTGGCCGTGGTGATGAAGTCATTACACCACCAAACTCATTTGTTGCCTCCACAGCAGCAATATCTCATATAGGAGCAGTACCAGTTTTTGTTGATGTGGTTTCTGATCAAAGTATTGATGCCTCAAAAATTGAGGCTGCTATAACAAAAAAAACTAAAGCAATAATGCCTGTCCATCTCACGGGGAGGATGGCACAAATGGATACTATTATGGAGATTGCCGATCATTTCAAAATTGGGGTAATTGAAGATTCTGCACAATCAATAGGTTCAAAATTCAACACTAAAAGTAGCGGTTCCATAGGTCAGGTAGGTTGTTTTTCAACACATCCATTAAAAAACCTTAATGCGTGCGGAGATGGTGGATTTCTAATTACAAATAATAGAGATATAGCAGATAGAGTCCGGTCACTTCGAAACCATGGTTTGTTAGACAGAAATACAGTTAAAGAATTTGGGTATGTGTCTAGAATGGATGCTCTGCAAGCGTCAATTTTAACTTATCGTTTAAATAAATTAGAGAGCGTGACTTTAAAAAGGCAACACAACGCTTCTCTCTACGATGAACTGCTAGATCGTGAATACTGTTTCATTCCAGAGCCTGATAGTAAAATTTTTAATACTTATCACACCTATGTCATACAAGTTTCAAACAGAGACGGTTTAAAAAGGTATCTAACCGAAAGAGGTATTGGAACAGCAATACATTACCCAATACCTATACATCTACAACCCGCTGCCAAAAATCTTGGTTACAAACTGGGCGATTTTCCGGTGACTGAGAGCCAAGCAGGAAATATACTTACCTTACCTATTCACCAATTTCTTAAAGATAGTGATATAGAAGCCGTCGCATCTACTGTTAATAAATTTTTTAGGGAGGCAGAATGAAAAACCTAGATCCACTAAAACTTTATACTGATATGCTTAGAATTCGTTTTGTTGAAGAAACTATCTCACAAGAGTATTCTAAACAAGAAATGCGGTGTCCTGTACACCTGTCGATTGGGCAAGAGGCTATACCAGTTGGAGTAAGTAGCAGACTTACTATTAGCGACCAAATTGTAAGTGCCCATAGGTCTCACGCACATTATTTGGCAAAAGGTTGCGATTTAAAGAAAATGATTTCAGAACTGTTTGGAAAGGTAGATGGATGTTGTCGAGGTAAAGGTGGCTCAATGCACCTATTTGACTTAGAAGGCGGACAGATAGCAGCAGTCCCGATAGTTGGTAGTTCTATTCCAATTGGAACAGGTGTTGCACTTGGCCTAAAGCGTCAAAAGAAGCCAGGCATAGTAGTGATTTATTTAGGTGAAGGCGCTACAGAAGAGGGTGTGTTTTCTGAGAGCTTAGATTTTGCTAAGTTACAAAACCTACCTGTATTATTTGTATGCGAAAATAACCTATATTCTGTTTATACTCCTTTAGGGTCACGGCAAGATTCAAAACGCAGTATTATAGATATTGCTAAAGCTCATGGAATTTCTGCAATATCCGGAGATGGTAACGATGTAATAGAAGTGCAAAAGTTGACTTCAAATGCAATAATAGAAATAAACACACATAGCACTCCATTTTTACTAGAGTTATCCACTTACAGATGGTTAGAGCACTGTGGACCAAATTTCGATGATCATTTAAAATATCGGCAGGATGGAGAGTTAAGTAACTGGATGGAAAGATGTCCAATTAAGAAATTAAAACTTCATTTAGAAAAAAATCACTTAATTAATAATCGTATAGAAAATAAAATTATTGAAAAAATAAAGCTAGAAATTTCAGAAGCTTTTGAGCATGCGCGAAAGAGTAGTTTTCCGGATCCAACAGAGTTGTTTTTGCATGTATATGCTCCGAGAGAGATAGAATGAGTCGGGAACTATCATATACAGAGGCAATACTTGAAGCAACTGATCAGGCTCTGCACGAAGACTCTAAAGTTATGCTTTTGGGCCTTGGGGTCCCTGATCCAAAAGGAATATTTGGCACAACCTTAGGCTTACAAGAGAAATATGGTGAGGATAGAGTATTTGACACCCCAACCGCAGAAAATGGTGTTACCGGGGTTGCCATTGGAGCGGCCTTGACCGGAATGAGGCCTATAATAACACATCAGAGAGTTGAGTTTTCCTTACTCGGTATAGAACAATTGATTAACCAAGCCGCAAAATGGTTTTATATGACAGGTGGAAAAGCGTCTGTTCCCCTCGTAGTACGTTCTATTATTGGAAGAGGTTGGGGGCAAGGACCACAACACTCCCAAAGCCTAGAATCTTGGTTTGCCCACGTTCCAGGACTTAAAGTCATTATGCCATCTAATCCCTATGATGCTAAAGGTTTATTAACAGCAGCGGTCAGAGATAATAACCCTGTCGTAATGCTTGAACACCGGTGGCTTCATAATACCTTCGGTCCAGTTCCAGAAGGAAATTACGAAATACAAATTGGTAAAGCTAAAATAGCTCAAAAAGGAGATGATATAACAATAGTTAGTTACTCTTACATGATGGTCGAAGCACTGCGATGCGCATCCATCCTTGCAAAATGTGGCATAAACGCTGAGGTAATCGACCTACGCAGTATACGTCCACTAGATGAGAGTACTATCCTAAAATCCGTCTCAAAAACTGGCCGTTTATTGACAATAGATAACGGGTGGAGCAAATATGGCATTGGTTCAGAAATAGTATCTCTAGTTGCTGAAAAACGGTTAAAATTTTTGAAATCTCCACCAATTAGAGTAGGTCCTAACGATGTCCCAATACCCAGCACACGAGCCTTGGCAAATTTAGTTTACCCAAGTACTTATGAAATTTTAAAGTCTGTTGAGAAGTCATTAGGCAAAGAGCTCTTAGGCATGAATTGGGATAACTTACCAAAAGTGGAAGATACTCCGGATAAAACTTTTCAAGGTCCGTTTTAAAGTTTATAATGCAACATAACTCTATCAGCTATTTTTAATTAGGAAATTAAAATGTTAAAAAACTATTCAAGTGTGGATAGCCCAGAAACCGGTTCAGACTGGAAAAATATGAAAGAGGAGAGCCGCAAAGCATTAATTAAGAAATTTATTGATGGGAGGTCTGACTTTAGTAATCTAGAAGTGCTAAGTGCAAAAGAAAATGGTCAAATCATCATTATAATGCTCGAAGCTCTACCAGCTAACAAACGAGGTTTGTTCTTGTTAAATTTTGAAAAATCTGTAAAGTTTGCAGTAGATGAAGGAATTACTGTGTGGTGCGAACCAGTGGGCGATAAAAGTAAACTGCGTGCCTTAAGAGGCGTTAACATAACTACTTAATAGAAAGATTATTTATTGTGAAAAGATCAGATAATGCTATAGAGACAGAAGAAGGTACCTTAATCCTTGATTCTCATAAACTCTCTCATCACTATGATCGTGTTTTAGCGTGGGAAGCAGGAGAAAAAATAGCACCCGTAAGTGTAGACATGGCTCTAACCAGAGCATGTCCTGCGATGTGTTCTTTCTGTTATGCAATGGTTCAGGAACCCCAAGAAAGAGCTGCTATAAAACCAAAACAAGCGTTAGAGCTTATAGACGATTTTGCAGAAATAGGTGTTCGCGGCGTATCATTAATAAGTGATGGAGAGAGTACTCTTTCTAAAGCTTATGTCCCATTTATTGAACATGCGGCTAACGTTGGCATAGATGTAGGTAACGCCACGAATGGATGGGAGTGGGACCCAGAAAAGATTGAGCAAGTACTTCCCCACCTAACCTGGGTAAGATTTACAGTAGCAGCTGGAACTCCTTCAGAGTATGCACGAATAATGTTTAAGGGCCCTGAACACACAGAGGTTTTTGATAGAGCTATGCGCAATATTAAATATGCCGTGGACTTAAAGAGAAAGAATAAATTAAAGGTCACTCTCGGTATACAAATGGTTTTAACACCAGAATTTAAAGATGAGATAATCCCATTTTCAAAACTTGCAGTAGATTTGGGTGTAGACTACGGGGTGATAAAACACTGCTCAGATGACGAGTTCGGAACTCTTGGAATAGATTACAGTAAATATGAAGAAATGTACCCTCTTTTAGAAGAGGCAGAAGCACTAACTAATGGTAAGACCAAAATAATTGTTAAATGGGATAAAATTAAAGACAAAGGAAAACCGTCATACAAACGCTTTTATGGACCACAGTTTTTACTACAGATTAGTGGTAGTGGATTAGTAGCACCATCAGGTATGTTTTTTAATGCACGGTATTCAAAATTACATATGGGAAATTTTGTAGATGAACGTTTTATCGATATTTTTAAATCAGATAGGTATAGCCAGATCATGGACTATCTAGCTTCTCCTTATTTTGATGCCCAAACAATGATGGGGACCCTTCCAATACAGCATTATGTGACGGAAGCCTTGGACAACCATTTAAAAGGTATACAAGAAATTTCACCAAACGTTGGGAAAAAACCCTTACATGTAAATTTCTTGTAATTGTATTATAGTTGAATTGAGTGTGAATAAAGAAACAAACACTTCATTCTTACGAATATTATTAGTAATGCTTTATGACAAAATTCAAACAATCCGTGGCTGAAATTATACTAAATTATAACGACTTTGACACTATTTATGAAACTTTAAAAAATAATCACTAATAAAACCCATTTTAAGCTCACAGTAATATAAAATATTAATTATTCATTAAATAACTATGTTTATTTAAAAATCTCCATGAAATTTTCCCAGACAATTTTAAACCTACATCTGGACTATGTTCATTCGAAAATTTTCTTACATAAAAATACTTATTCATAAAATTATTTCTTATATTTTCATCTTTAATAGATAATTTTTTATTATTTACTAAGTCAAACATATCTAACGTTAGTAATTTAATGTCATCAGGATCATTTTCAACAAGCTCTAAACCATGAGAAATATAATCAGCAGGAGAGTCCCATATCCCTAAATTATAATATACTATTTCTTTATAACTAAGAAATCTCTTATCTTTAATGGACCACAATAACTTAGGAATGAACAAACTATTACTAGCTACACAAATTTCTCTGACTGGAAACATGTTTGTAGCTCCAACTGGTATATTAAAAATTTTAGGAACTTCTATCAAACCGCTTCCCCCTGCTAAAAAAAACTTGCATTTGGCAGATAAATATATATCCATAAAATCATTTTGGCATTTTCCTGCGTAATCTATTATATTTGAAGGAGTATTGATACTTAACTTATTTTCTGCTCCATTAGCCATTCTTATACATTTTCCTCCTTTATCCATAATTAATTTTGCAGATTCATATAACATTTCAAAAGAACTATCACGAAAATTATGGTAAACAAAATCATCTTTAGGGCGTATTGTTTTTAAATACATGGGGCTTCTATTCTGTATACAGACAAACCAATCATCCTTTTCTATACCCATATTTTTTGCTAAATTATGTCCTTGTACATTCTGCTCTTTTGTAAAACTTAATGTAGGTTTAGAAATTGGTAACCCCCCATGATTAACTCTCTTAAGACAAAAATGTTTTCTATTTTGTAACCATGGATTACAAAAATGATAGATAAGCTTAAGCATATTATTTTCTACAAAATAAATATGTTCTTTCCACATATTATAAAGAGTTTTATTGATGGGATATTTATCAACAATAAAGATATTTAATGTTTTTTTATCTAAAAGGTCAATCTCTTTAGTCCTTACTAAAACTTCAAAAAAACTAGCTAAGTGGCCTATTCTATTAGTTTCACCATCATAAATACGAATTTTTATGAAAGGCTCAAAAAACCAAAGTAAATATGTTAAAGGGATAATAATTATTCTTACGCAAAATTGAAGCAATAGATATAGATTGTTATTACTAGCTTTATTTAATACTTTCCAAATCTTTCTAATCATCAGAACAAGCCTATATATTACATAATTAGTAATTTATATAGTAAATATATTTTATTGCAACTTAGTGTTAATTATAAATTACATTTATAAAATTACTGTAAAAAAGTCATAGAAAATGTTATTAAGCTCTATAATAATTATAGAAATTTAACATTTAGCGAAAAATTTTTACATTATTGGGAATGGCTTACCTTTAAATATTTCTCCAGGATTAATCTCAACTTGTTTAGTAAAAGCAGCTCCTTGACCTGGCCTTGGATCAAAAACTGCTTCATCAGTTATAAATCTTACAGATATTCCTGTCCTTAAATAATTTTCAACGGTATTAGGACCAGTAGTATGCCATGTATATCCATTATGAACAAGCATGTCATTTGGTGTCATTTCCATAGTTTTAACTTTAAAACCAGCATCCTCTGGGTTTTTAGGTATTAGCGGCCTATCCTCATTATCAAAAGACACATTTGTATGTAAATTAACTGACCCCCTTATACCTTGTTTATGACTTCCTATAGCATAAGTCATTGCACCCCTCTCTTTTGTAACAATTTCTAGAGGAAACCAAACTGCAATTTGATTATTAGGTTTTAATGGAAAATAAGCTACATCTTGATGCCAATGTAAGGTATTGCTGATTTTAGGTGGCTTATTAAATATAATGGTTTCTAAAAGTTGTAATCTTTCAGCTACTTTACCAAGTTTTTCTCTTAAAGTAGGAACTATGCAATCATTAATCATATTCCATAGGGATGGCATCTCTGTAAATGTAACAATTTTCTTTTGTTCACCTTCTACGTGTTTCCAAAACACAATAATTGGTTCCGTTTTTGGTATATCAGTATTAGTAACTGTATCATATAATTGATCATATTCTTTTTTAACGCCATTAATAAATCTATTTTCTATTACAAAGGGCATTAAAATAACACCATCATCTTCTAATCTTTTTGAATAATGCAAACTGTCCATTTATCTAATTTCTTTCTCAAATAGTTTTATTGAATCTTCAATTTTTATAGTACATTCTGGTTTTGCTTGTAATCCACAATTCAAAAGAGGAGGTTCTTTTGGGTTTGGATCAAAGTGACTATTACTAGTTTTTTCAATCAAATGCAAATAATTTTTACTCACCATTCTTCTTACCAAACTATACAATGAGAGCTGAGTATCTCCACTTATATGTAATAATTTTTTGGAAGTAAATTTGGCGCCAGTAATTATCTCAGTTATCAATTCAGCAGCTAGCCTAACGTGTAATGGGGTAGAAAATAAATCATCAGATATTTTTACATTTTCTTTATTAATAATTTTTTTTAATAACATCGACACTATTTGGGTATTAGAATTAAATAATTTTGGGAGCCTTATAATTGAGCTATAGTCAAAATCGGAAATTAATTGCTCTCCTTTATATTTTGATTTACCATAAACAGTACTAGGGTTAGGCATATCTAATTCTGAATATTTAACTAATTTCACTCCATTGGCAAAAACAGCCTCTGTACTAATCTGGACAAATTTAATTTTCTGAATCTCTGCTACTAAAGCCAACTTAAAGGGTAATATTGCATTTATATTATAAGCATCCCATTTATTTATAAAACAATTTTCAAATCCAATAAGAGCAGAGCAATTAATAATAATATCTAGATTTAAATTTTTAATAGAATTGTTAATGGCATCAATAGATATATCATTATGTCTAGACACTCTGTAACTTAAGGGAAAGATATTTTGATTTTTAAAAGCAGTTTTTATTTGTTCACCCAAAAAACCTTTTGAACCAACCAAACCTATATTCATCATAATTATTTAATTTAACTTTCAATTTATAATTTTTTTAAATAGAAAAAGTACTTTTACTATATTCAAATATACTAAAAAAGTAAATATGTTAAAGGGACAATAATCATTCTTACGCAAAATTGAAGCAATAGATATAGATTGTCATTACTAGCTCTATTTAATACTTGCTAAATTTTTATGATCATTAGAACATCCTTAAATATTAGATAATTATTAATTTATATATAGATATATCCCATACCAAATTATATATAAAATAAATAAAATCTATAACTGAAATAAGTATCCAGTAAGAAATTCTGATTGACTATACCCAAGAACTTACGAAGTTTAGATGACTTAACTGAAGATAAATTTACTCTTGTTAAACTTCTATTGTATATTGTTTTTATAGTATCTTCTCTTGGTGAAACTGGATATCACGTGTCCCTCCGAAGGATGAGTTGCCAGTTCAAGTCTGGTGGAGAAGACCATTTAATCTCAAGGTAATATATTATCATTAAGTGTAATATTTGATTTGTATTTTGTGTTGGTTATTTTTTTAGACATAAGTTTTACAAATGCATTTCCATAGATGTTACCAATTGTTTCATTAATAAAAATGTATTGACCTCTGCTTCTATACGCATAACTCCATAGAAATGTCTTATAACCCTTATTTAATAATAATTACCGATATAGCATAATTTAGAATGGTCTTTCGGAGGGCAACTCTCTAATCCAGCTGAGCTACAGGAGCATATTTATTATCATAAATTATAATATATCTAAATTACTTTTTTATGTTATTAAATTTTGTTTATAGTACTTATATGAATGAAGATAATAGAAAATATATATGGGCATGCATTCAGAAAGCAGGCGATTATTTAGATGGACAATTACCTTCTCACCCTAATCACCCAAAAGGAAGAAATTCCTATGCTCATGTTGCAATATGCATAAAAAATAAATTTAATATTAGTTACAAAGATATTGATGATAATTTATTAAAAGAAGTCTTGGATTACATAGAATATTTAAAAGATAACCCAAAGTAATTATAAAGTTATTCCCATATTCTATCTGAATATCTATTTAATGCAGAAATTTGTTTTATTGGAATATTAATTTTTCTATTATATATTTCTTCGTGCAACCATTTTACTTCTTCTTCATAATTTTTTGTTTCAGTCCACCAAACTTTGCCATTTAATTGGTCGGCTGGTCGCCATTTATAACCTTTTCTTCTTAATATATTGCGTTTATTATAGGGTGCATCTATTGCTTTAATTAGGAAGGTAGGGTTTGAAGCATATTCTCTAACTGCAGAAAAAACTGTACTATCTCTATTTGGCAGTGTCTCGGATAATAAAGCTAAACATGCTTCACAATCATTAAACGCGTCGTGACCTTCATAAAACCATCCAAAATTAACCCCTAATAATTCAAGTTTAGCTGAACTAAATCCCTCTTGAAGCCAATCTATAGATTTAAATGTACATGCCCACGAAACATTTTTAAAACAATTCCAGTGTTGTTCAACCATTGGTCTATCATATGAAGCATTATGAGCTATTATTAAATCTGTATTATTAATTATATTTTCGACATCTTTAGACTCAATTTTCTTGTTTATTACCATTTCATTAGTGATACCTGTAATTAATGAAGCTTCTATAGATATAGGTATTCTTGGTTCTCTTAAACCATCAAAGGCTTCTTCTTTTTTTATACTTAAAATTTTCCCGGAGGGAACTTCATATTCGAATGGTAAAAGGGCTAATTGAATTACATCATCATGACCAATTGATAGACCTGTAGCTTCTACATCTAAAACTACTCCTTTTTTTATTTCTCCTGTTGATGGTTCATTATATTGTTTTGGTAAGTTTAATTTTCTTATTAACTTCCAATCAGATTGATTTACATTAGTATTTACTATTTCATTAAGTTCATTCTTGTAATGACTATATTTATTCATGAGTTATATACTTTCTATATTAAAATTATCTAATCATCTTATAAGTATAAATTATTCTTTGTTTTATAGTTGGTAAACACAATATAAATGATGCTAACCATATCCCATGACTATATCTCGCTACACCTTCATAAAATAAAAATACTAAGTGCCCGCATACCAATGAAAAAGCAAATATCTTATTTTTAAAAGTTAATTCTTTACTAAATATAATAAACAATAAGCAGCCAATAATTAGTATATACCACGGCTCGCTGAAAGAAACCCAAACTCCTATATGATCAAAAATTTTATTGCATGAATCAGGCAAGGCAGTAAAACATTCTCTCCATTGTTCAGGACTATTTCTCATATTATTTCCTATAGTTGCAGAATTAGTAATAGGAACAAATTTATTACCAAAAAAGAAATTGTGAAATGTAATTAAAAGGATAGGACTAAAACCTATACTTAAAGGTAAAACTTTCATGAAATTTTTTGTGTAGATAAAATGGATCGATATACCAGATAATAAAATAAAGATAGTTGGTAAAAAATTTGGACGTAAAGAAATTGCTAATGCTAATAAAAAACCTGCTTTTAAAAGTTCTGTTTTACTATAAGCATCATCATCCTTCCATAAAATACTAAAAGCGGCAATAAAAGTTAATATTGCTATTCCTGCTCCAAAACCTTCAATAGTATATTTAGCTAAATAAATTTGAAAAAAACCAAAAGATTCAAATACGGGAATTATAAAAAAGCAACTTAACATAATTAGTTCCCATTTTTTATTAAATATTCTTTGGAGTAGAGATCTAATTACAATAGGTGTTAGTGATATTAAAAGTAATAATCCAAATACACTTTCTCCAAAAAAGAGCATAGAAATGCTTAATAAGTAACGCATACCTGGCATCATATAAAAAATATCTTCGCTTCCTCTTAGCCACTCTTTAATATTATTATTATATAAAGCCTCTACCATTTCACGCGCAAAAGAATAATGAGTTAAACCATCATTTCCTCTTCCCATATAAGGCATTCCTGAAAAACTTGATGGGTGCTCTCCTCTAAAATATTGGTCCGCCATATAGATTAGAATACATAAAACAGATAAGGAAATTAGTGAAACGTCATATCTATTTAAATTAGTAAGCAATAATATTATGATAATTGAGGAAAAAATTGATAGTAAATAAAGTAATAGTTGGCGATTATTATCTATCTTTATGCTAAGTGGAATAGTTTTATTAAAGTCTAATGCGTAAATTTTTAAATATTCTTTAGAGTCCCAATAATTTCTATTTAATACAATACATTTTATATCCTCAGAATAATATTCTATCCATTCGTTATTTTCTTCAATTATTAATTTTCCACTCCAACAAAGTTTTTCAGAACTAAAACTTTCAGGTAGTAAAAAAGCAAATATTAAGGGGTAATATGCGCCAGATGAACCATAGTTATTTCCAAAGTAATTATATTTAGCATTGTTAAGAACACCAATTCGCATATCATATCTATTTTTAAAATTTATATTTTTAATAGATCTTGTCATTTTAGGAGAATCAAAAAAAGCATCAGCTGAAAAAGCCCAAGGGTTACTAGTATTCTCAATATTATTTGGATGTGATTCAAAAGGTTGATCTAGTTTATCCCATTCATTTTTTGCCAAAAAAGCAACTTCATATGGTAATATTTCTTCTAGATATGAATCGTCAGGAGAGTAAATTTGTTCTCCCATATGGATATTTTCATTATCCATATTCATTTTAACTATATTTAAACTAAATACTATTACTATAGATACTATCAAATAGTTAGTTTTAATTATGGTTTTATTTAATATTATTGCATATATTATAACCAAAATGGTAATAAATGCACCCCAATTTGATAGAGGTAAACCAAAACATAAAATAATTAATAATAATATTATTATGTTTAAAAAATATTTTTGCATTATTTAATATTTTTCCAATAATTATATGCCTCTATAACCATGTCTTCATCTGAATACTTAGGTTTCCAGCTAATCTTAGAATAAGTATCTGAAATATCAACGATATAATTTTTATCAGCAATCTTATATTGTTCTTTATAAAGTATAGGAAAACCTATTTTTTCCATTACGCTTAAAATTATTTTGAGTGGTAGTGCTGGTAAAGGTATAATTTTAGATTTAGAATATACTCTTTTAATTAATAAACTTAATAAATCTTTTACGTTAGGGCCAATTTCTGACCCTAAATTTAGTTCAAAATTAGGAAAGTTTTTTTCTACCGAAAGAATAGTTGCTTTACTACAATCATAAACGGATATCATTTGATAAGAATTTTTTCCACTGCCTATTAAGGGTACCGGTAAATTATTAAATATTGAAGTAAATAATTTTTTCATCACTCCAAGTCTTCCTCTACCCATAATCAGTCTAGGTCTAAGTATTGTAATTGCTAATCCTTTTTCTCTAGCTAAAAAACACAGTTCTTCTGCTTCTAATTTACTTTTTCCATAAGGCCCTATTGGATTTTTAGGATGATTAGTAGTTAAAGGTATAAAGGTTGGAATACCGTATACCATATCAGTTGAAAAAAATATTAGCCCTTTTACTTTATACTTTAAACAATGATTAATTACATTTTGAGTTCCAGTTACATTTACTTCTCTAAACCAAGATAATTGATTTTTATTAGGAACTTTAAGGTGATATTGTCTTGCGGCTAAATGTATTATTATGTCATTTTTTTCAAATTTAGGTAATATATTTTTTGATATATCGCAGAATACTTTTGTTACTTTCAAATTTACATTTTCTAGGGGTTTTTTTAAATCAGCTATAATTATTTTAGATTTGGGCACTTTACTGTTGATTAAATCTTCCGATATTTTTAAACCAGTTAAGCCTGCTCCTCCTATTAAAACCCATCTAGACATAACTAATTTGCTCTTGCAGAAAGTGCTAAAATAATTAGCCCCAAGGTAATAAATATAAGAGCTATTATTCTAGTTAAATTAATATTTTCTTGAAAAAGAAGCCATGCTAGTATTGTAACTACTATGTAGCCTAAGGCTTGGAAAGGATATGCATAACTTACATCTACTTTAGATAAAACCCATAACCATAACAAAATAGATATACCATAGGAAATAAAACCGCATATAATGTATGGATTTATAGCTATAGACATAACAGTCTGAATTACATTATTTTTTAAGTCTATATTGCTGAAATTTTTCATTCCTGCTTTTAATAAAATTTGCGCTAAAGCATTTAAAAGAACGCTTGTTACTATGAATATTAAATTAGCTATCATTATTTGTAAGTTCTAAATATAATTCTTCTAAATCTGGTTCTTTTGAATTTATAGACTTTATTTTTGAGCCACTAGTATAAATTTTTTCAATAATTTCACCTTCATTAATTATGCTAGGCTTAAAAGCTATTCTTATAAGACTCTTATTTAATATTTCTATATCTACCCCATCTAATTTAATATTATCTGCCTCTTCATTTTCTAATAATATTATTAACTCTTTTTTATCTAATTTATTAAGCATTTCATTAGTCTGGCCTTCAGCTACTATTTCTCCCTTATTAACTATAGCTAAACTATCACACATAGCTTCAGCTTCTTCTAGATAATGAGTTGTTAATATAATAGTAACTCCAGCTTCATTAAGTTTCTTAACTTCTTTCCATAGAGATTGTCTAAGCGCTACATCTACTCCAGCAGTTGGCTCATCTAAAATTAGAATAGGAGGTCTATGAACCATCGCCTTACCTATCATTAACCTTCTTCGCATTCCTCCAGAAAGACTTCTTGGATATGCATCAGCTTTATCTGAAAGTCCGACAGTTTCTAATATTTCTTCTATACAATTTTCTTTTTTGGGAACACCATAATATCCACTCTGATATTTTAGAGTTTCTCTTGGTGTGAAAAATGGATCTAATATCAATTCTTGAGGAACAACACCTATTGATAATTTTGCATTTCTTTCATCAGTCTCAATATCATTACCCCATACTTTAACATTACCCTCTGTTTTTTTTACCAAACCAGCAATGATATTAATTAATGTAGATTTCCCTGCGCCATTAGCTCCTAATAAACCAAATATTGATTGTTTGGGAATGTTTAAGTTTATGCCTTTTAATGCCTCAAAAGCATTAGACTTTTTATGGTTATAAATTTTTCTCAAACCATTTATTTCAATAGCATAATTTTTATTATCAATAGCCATTTATTTTATTCTTTTATATAATATATTTATTGGACATAAGTGTCGGTAACATTTTCATTCATTTAATTCAATATATTATAAGAAGGTTTTTTATTATGAAAACAAATACTAAAGAAAATAAAATTGGAAAAATAGCAAAATTTGTCTGTTCTGGCGGAGAAGGTGGTAATGGTCATCCTAAAATATATCTTACTATTGGAGAAAATGAATTAACAATTAATTGTCCGTATTGTGGAAAATTATTCAAAAAACCTTCTTAGTTTTAATGAACCTTAAAGATATTACTATTCCTATAAAAGCTAGAAAAGAAGAGAAGAAAAAAGATTGATTATAAAAAAGTTTATATATGTCTCCTGAAAATGCAATTGATACGGCTAGAAATGCTCCCATTGATATTGCAGAATATAATGCTTGGCATTTAGCTTGTGATCTTGTTGGCATAACTTGAGATATAAAATATATTGCAGCTAGATGTGTTAGCCCGAATGTAAAGGCATGAAGCGTTTGAATTATAGCAATAAATAAAATATTATCTGCATATACCATTAAACTCCATCTCACAATTGCCAAGCTTCCTGCTATTACAAGATAAAATTTTGGTGATGTATAATGTCTAAATTTATAAAAATAAGCTAAAAGAATAATTTCAAAAACAACACCTTCTGCCCATAACGCTCCGATTATAGTTTCTGATATACCTATACTTTTCCAATAAATAGTTGAAAAACCATAATATAAGCCGTGACTACTTTGAATAGATCCACATGCTAGTAAAAATGGAAAAAAGTTTCTATTTTTTAATAAAGCATATGTACTTACTTTCTTTCTAGCAGGCAATGATTTTATTGAAGGCATTAAAACTATAGAAATAAATAAGCATATTGCACCAATAGTCATTAACAAGGGTACATATCTTAATCCATAATTTTCAATAATTATGCCTCCAAAAAATGCAAAAATTATAAATGATACTGATCCCCATAATCTAGTATTGCCATAATCAAAATTATATTTTTTAATAGCAGTTGTTGTTAAGCTTTCCGTCAATGGCATTAAAGGAGCAAATAAAGCCCAACTAATTATTGCCATAAAAGCAAGTAAGTATAGTGAATTAAAAATATTTAATGAAAATAATATTATAGATGCAATAAATGATAAATAAAGCATAGGTATTTTTCTATTGCCATATTTATCTCCTAGACCTGCAAAAAAAGGATTAGCAAATAATTTAGTTAATACTGAAGTAGCTAAAATAATTGCAATATATCTTTCATCAAAGCCCTTTGAAGAAAGCCACAGAGGAAAAAAAGGAGCATTTATTCCTATAACCATAAAAATAGAGAAATAAACTAAAGAAAACCTAGTTGGTATATTTTTGAATAACATTTAATGCAAATAGCAACAATTTAATTAATTTAGCAAGTTAAAATTAATAATGAGTTATAGAATATTAGTCCATAAAATGATAATTTATAATTACAGGAAAAATTTATGGTAGCTGAAGATAAAAATACAGTTAATAAAAAGTCATTAACGTTAGTTGATGGATCAGGTTTTATATTTAGAGCTTATTATGCGCTTCCACCATTAACAAGAAATGACGGAACTCCTATAAATGCTGTGATGGGCTATTGTAATATGATATGGCGTCTTATAGCTGAAACTAAAACTTCTTCCTTGGCTGTAATCTTCGACACAGCATCAAAATCTTTTAGAAATGAAATTTATGCTGAGTATAAAGCTAATAGATCTGAGGCACCTGAAGATTTAATTCCTCAGTTCTCATTGATTAGAGAGGCTACAGAAGCCTTTAATATTCCATATATAGAACTAAAAGGGTATGAGGCTGATGATATAATTGCTACATATTCTAATCAGGCTTCAAATGAAGGTTGGACAGTAGATATTATTTCTTCTGATAAAGATCTTATGCAGTTAGTCAATGATAATGTAAAAATGGTTGACCCTATGAAGATGGTCAATATTGGCAGAGAGGAAGTTTTAAAAAAGTTTGGAGTTTATCCTGAAAAAGTAATAGATGTTCAAGCACTGGCTGGAGATAGCACTGATAATATTCCTGGTGTGCCTGGGATAGGTATTAAAACAGCAGCAGAATTGATCAATGAATATGGCGATTTAGAAACTTTGCTTGGGAAAGCGGAAGAAATTAAGCAACCTAAAAGAAGAGAAAATTTAATTAATTATGCTGATTTGGCACGAATTAGTATGAAATTAGTTACATTATCTAAGGATATTAAGGAAATTGAAAGTTTTAATAATTTCAAAAGAAGAGATATAGACATTAATAAACTTAAAACTTTTTTAATAAAGCAAGGTTTCAATAGTCTAATAGGTAGGTTGCCAAGTGAGGATGGTTTTATTGATAGTAAAAGTGCTTACATAGCCTTACCGGAAGATAATGATAAAGAAGATATTAAGCCTATAAAAAAGAATAACTATAAGCTTGTTACAGATGAACAGGTATTAATTGGGTGGTTAAAAAATATAGATATTACTGGTATAGTTTCTATTGATACTGAAACAACTTCTATAGATGCTGTATCGGCTCAATTAGTTGGAATCTCTCTATCAATTGAACCTGGAAATGCAATTTATATTCCTCTAAACCATAAGTCTAAAGAAGGAGGACTAATTGCTGATAAGATAAATCAACTTGATACTAATTTAGTTTTATCTCTATTAAAACCTATATTAGAAGACGCCAGTATTATTAAAATAGGACAAAATATAAAGTATGATATGACTGTATTATATAATGCGGGAGATATAAATATATATCCTTATCATGACACAATGCTTATGTCGTTTGCTTTAGATGCAGGTAAACAATCTGGACATGGGATGGATTCGCTCTCCAAAAAACATTTAAATATAACACCTATTAGTTATTCTGAAATAACTGGTAAAGGTAAAGATCAAGTTACTTTTGATTATGTCACACTCGAAAAAGCATTAGAATACGCTGCGCAAGATGCAGATATTACTCTTCGTTTATATATATTCTTAAAAGATAGATTAGTGAAAGAGAATATGGTTTCACTATATGAAACTATTGAAAGACCACTACCTAATGTAATAGCTTATATGGAAAGAAATGGGGTAGGAATTAATTCTAATTACTTAAAAAACCTTAGTAGTATTTTTATAAATAAAATGAATCCTATAAAAGAAAAAATTTTTAATTTAGCAGATGAAGAATTTAATATTTCTTCACCTAAACAGTTAGCAGAAATTTTATATAATAAATTAGGTTTGAAAGGTGGTAAGAAAGGAAAATCTGGACTTTATTCAACATCCGCAGCGGTCTTAGAAAAATTAAGTCAAGATGGAAATGAAATCTGTCAGTTAATTTTAGAATGGAGAGCTTTACAGAAACTAAAAAGTACATATTCTGATGCTTTAGTTGATCAAATAAACCCAGTTACTAAAAGAGTTCATTCACATTTTCAAATGACGGGAGCAATGACAGGAAGGTTTTCTTCAAGTAATCCTAATTTACAAAATATTCCTATAAAGACGGAAGATGGAAGAGCGATAAGAAGGGCTTTTATTGCAGAAGAAAATAAAAAAATAGTTGCCTGTGATTACTCACAAATTGAACTTAGATTACTAGCAGAGGTAGCAAATATAGAACCTCTTATTAAAGCATTTAAAAATAATATAGATGTTCATACTCTTACAGCATCTCAAGTGTTTATGGTAGATAAAGAAAATGTTACTAGCGCAATGCGTCGAAACGCAAAGACAATAAACTTTGGGATAATATATGGACAAAGTGCTTTTGGATTAGCCAAGCAACTTAATATTAGTAGAACGGAAGCGAAGGAGTATATAGAACTATATTTTAATCAGTATCCAGGAATAAAAAAATATATGGAGAACACCCAAGATTTTGCTAGAAGAAATGGATTTGTTGAAACAATTTATGGAAGAAGATGCTATATCCCTAGCATTAACGATAAAAATCCTATGATAAGAGCTGGGGCAGAAAGGCAAGCTATAAATGCTCCTTTGCAAGGAGCTGCTGCTGATATTATTAAGAGATCAATGAAATACTTTCCTGAAATTTTAATAAAAAATAATATTGATGCTAAATTAATTCTTCAGGTTCATGATGAACTAGTATTTGAATGCGCTTCAGTAGATGTCGACCGATTAATAGCAATAGTAAAATCAGAAATGATTAATGCTCCTCAGCCAGGCTTTAAGATGAAAGTTCCTCTAGAAGTTGAAATAGGTATAGGTAATAATTGGGATGAAGCTCACTAATATAAGATATTTTTAGTTTAAATATTTTTAATTAATGTATATAATATATTTTTTAAATCCTGGAGGAAGATATGGTTACTGACTCAAAACTTTTTAGTCCTATAAAAATAAGAGGAGTAACTATTCCTAATAGGATAGTTTTATCTCCGTTATGTATGTATTCAGCAAATAATGGTGTAGCTTCTGATTGGCAGTTTGCACATCTCAGTACTTTTGCCAGAGGAAAAACAGGATTGATATTTGCAGAAGCAACAGCAGTAGAAGCTAGAGGAAGAATTACCCCTGGATGCTTAGGAATTTGGACAGACGAACAAGCTGATGCATTAAAACCTATTACCTCGTTTATTGAAAGAATGGGATGTGTCCCAGGTTTCCAATTAGCGCATGCTGGAAGAAAGGCTGGAACTAAAACTCCTTGGAATGGAGGTTTGCCATTAGATGAAGAAGATACGAAGGATGGAAACCCTCCTTGGGAAATTATTGCTCCTTCTGATATTCCTGTTGCTGAAGGCTGGGTTGTTCCTAAAGCTATGGATGAAAAAGA